>CAZSMH010000013.1:1382-29745 GCA_964607965.1 uncultured Christensenellaceae bacterium | reverse complement strand
TAGCCTTCGCCCATTCCGTTCTCATCCATAGGCTTTAAACCTAAAACGAATATATTGAATATGGTGTGCATTATACCGACGGCTGTTACGGCAATATAGCCAATCCAAAACCATAACATTGACATTGCGAAATCCTGCATCATAGCCTCCGTAAAATTCAGTAAATATAAATATGCTGCTTATAAAAAAGAGTGTAACATACGGCAGTATGTGATACAACATGCTTTTAGCGTGGGAAATAGCGGGACGGATACAAAAAAGGCTGCCCGGAAAGTCTCCGCACAGCCCTTGTTATTGTCTTACAGCAAGCCCTTAGAAAATAACCTTGTCTTCAATCTCTCCCTGCACCATTTTGATAAACGCTTCGCCGTCCATCTCGCCCATTTCGCCCAGAGCGCGCTTTCGTATAGCCAGCGTGCCATTCTGCACCTCGTTGTCTCCGGCAATTGCCATATAAGGTATGCGCTCGCTGCGCGCCTCCCTTATCTTGTAGCCTATCTTTTCGCTGCGCGTATCAAGGCTGCAGCGCACTCCCACATTCTTTAATCTTTTCTCCCATTCGCGAAGATAACCTATTGAGCGGTCGGTTATTGCCATAAGCCGCACCTGCTCCGGCGCCGTCCACAGCGGCAGAGCGCCTTTGTACTTTTCTATGAGCATCGCTATTGTGCGCTCGTAGCAGCCTATGGACGAGCGGTGTATAACGTACGGGCGCTTCTTTGTGCCGTCCGAATCCACGTAAGTCATACCGAAACGCTCCGGCAGAGCAAAGTCTATCTGCACCGTAAAAAGCGTATCTTCCTTGCCGTACACGTTTTTAAACTGTAAATCAAGCTTCGGGCCGTAGAACGCTGCCTCGCCGTCAGCCTCGGTATAATCAAGCCCGATCTCGTCAATTATGCGCTTCATAAGCGCCTGCGTGGTCTCCCACGCTTCGGGGTTGTCTATGTATTTTTCGGTATTGCTGGGGTCCCACTTAGAGAAACGGTAGCGTATCTCTTTTTCGACTCCCAGCGCGCTCATCACATAGCTTATCAAATCCAGCACCGCCTTAAACTCGTCTGCCACCTGCTGCGGAGTGCAGATAATGTGCGCATCGGCAAGAGTAAACTGGCGCACGCGTATAAGACCGTGCATCTCGCCGGAAGCCTCGTTTCTAAACAACGTTGCCGTCTCCGCGTAACGGACTGGCAGCTCGCGGTAGCTGTGTATGTCCGAATTGTACATAAGAAACTGGAAAGGACATTCCATAGGCCGAAGCGCCAGCACTTCCCCGCCGCTTTTCTCGTCGCCTAAAACAAACATGCCGTCTTTGTAATGGTCCCAGTGCCCCGATATTTTATAAAGGTCGCTCTTGGCCATAAGCGGAGTGCGCACATGCATATAGCCGCGTTTTTCCTCCTCGTCTTCAACAAAGCGTATTAAAGTCTGCATAAGCTTGCCGCCCTTGGGCATAAGCATAGGCAGCCCCTGTCCAACAACGTCGCTGGTCATAAAAAACTTAAGCTCGCGCCCCAATTTGTTATGGTCTCTCTCTTTGGCTTCCCTTAGCATATCAATATAAGCTGCAAGCTCTTCTTTTTTCTCAAACGCCGTGCCGTATATGCGCGTTAACATCTTGTTTTTTTCGTTTCCGCGCCAGTATGCCCCTGCCACGCTTAACAGCTTAAACTGCCGTACCCTGCCGGTTGATAAAACGTGCGGGCCTGCGCAAAGGTCGGTAAAATCCCCCTGCCGGTAAAAGCTAATGACGGCGTCACCAGGCAGCTCGCGTATAAGCTCCTGCTTATAAGGCTCGTCCTTCATTTTCTCTATCGCCTCTTCAAAGCCCAGCTCAAACCTCTCTATAGCCAAATTCTGCGCAATTATGCGCTCCATCTCTTTTTCTATTTTTTGCAGGTCGGCAGCGTCAAAAGGCTTTTGCACATCAAAGTCGTAATAAAAGCCGGAATCGATAGCAGGCCCTATGGCCAGCTTCGCGTCCGGGAACAGCCGCAGCACCGCCTGCGCCATTATATGCGACGCGCTGTGGCGCAGCGTTTTTTTGCCGTCTTCGTCCTCAAACGTCAGTATCTCTACGCGGCTGTTTTCCTTTGGCACCGCGTCAAGCCCTTTTACTTCGCCGTCTATCCTTACAGCAAGCGCTTTTTTGGCAAGAGCGCCGGATATGGCCGCCGCAATCTTAAGCGCGCTGCTGCCGTCTGCAAATTCCCTTGTTTCCCCGTTAGTCAGTATAATCTTCATTTTTCTTTAACCTCTTTATAAAATAAAAAAACCGTGCAGATAAAGTTGCACGGGACGATTTTTTTAAAACCGCGGTTCCACCCATTTTCCACCGCCGCATTCGGCAATGGCGCTTATTTGCCCGCTAAGGGAGGCGCCCCTGCGAAACTAAAAAAGGCGGTACAGCTTTTTTCAGCACCCGTCACACTTTCAGCCTATGGTGTAACATCTCTTTTTAATGCGCTTTTTTCAAAAAGCTTTTTCTTCTTCATGCTCCGCTGATATTTACCGCATGATTATACAACCGTTTCGGCCGTTATGTCAATTATCTTAAATCAATCCGTCCCTTATCGGTCTCATCGTTGCGTGCTTTCTTAAGTATGCTTAACCCTATACGCACAGTGCCAATAATTATGGCCACAATGCCAAGGAAAAGCACGTGGTCTATTCCAATAACAAAAGGCAGTATAAGAAGTGCAACTCCTACAAGGAACATAAGCACGCCAAAACGGGCGCTTAACTTTTTTTCGGCATCCTGGCGGGCATATATTATGCGAAATATGCCAAACACTATGACCCAGCTTCCCAGTATCGCTCCAAGATGCTGGGGAGTGTTGTGGATGAAAATAAGCAGCAGAAACATTACAAGGTTTAAAAGCCCGTGTACAAGGAAAGGTATAAAAAGCCGGTTATCGTCCGTTGTTTTTACCGCCATGAATATGTTGTAGACACCAAAGCCTAATACGCCAATACCCAGTAAAAACGTAAGTACGTCAAGACCGGCCAAAGGCCACGCTGCCAAAAATATGCCCGCTATAAGTATTATTATCCCTATAAGCATAGTAAGCCACCACGGCATCGTCTTTGCGGTTTGCATTTATCCCCCTCCGCTAATTAATATTTACCTAGATAATACCACCAATAACACTCGCAAAACAAGACATGTTTTTTTCTGTTAATTTTTTTTAAAAACCTTCTCCCAGAACCTCTTTTACATCGGCAACTATAACAAAGGCTCTCTCGTCTATCTTTTTAACTATTCTTTTAAGTTTTGTACCTTCGGTACGCCATCTTAGCACGCACAGCAGCACTTCTTTTGGCTGCCCGCTGTAAAGCCCCTTTGCGGTAAGAGCGGTAACTCCCCTGCTTAACTCTTCCATGATAGCCCGGGAAATCTCGGCGTTTTTATCAGATATGATGTAAAAAGCTTTCGCCATAGCAAGCCCAACCGTCATTACGTCAATAAGCTTTGATGTAATGTATATTGAAGCTATGGCATAAAGCGCTGCCTGCGGCTCAAACAATACGCCGGCCGCCGCGATTACAATAAAGTCAATAATAAAAACAATAGAGCCTATTCCTAAAGACTTAAACCGTTCGCTTAACATTTTTGCGGCCATGTCGGTACCGCCTGTCGAGCCGCCCGAACGAATCACAAGCCCCACGCCCGCGCCCATAAGAACGCCGCCGTATACGCAGCCTAAAAACAAATCCTCGCTGCCTATAACCGGTATTGCCTCCGCAAGCACCGAGTAAAGCGCCAGCGCGTACAGTGTGCGTACAGCGAAGCTTTTGCCGACAATACGAAAACCTACAGCAAAAAGCGGAATGTTCAGCACCGCAATGGTTAAACCGAGAGGAAACCCAAACAAGTGATACAGTATTGTAGCTATGCCGCTTATACCTCCCGCGGCTATTTTATTAGGTACAAGAAACAGATTAAGCCCTGCCACGGCAACGGCTACGCCTGCCGTTATCGCCATGTAGTCTTTTATGCGGCGTTTCATGCTGCCTCCCTTTTTTACATAAAAAGCGGAAGAGATAATCTCCTCCGCTTTAGTCTTTGTCGTTCTGCTTTGTATTATCAAACCCCATGCTGATTGATATGGCTTTCTCAACGCGAAGCATATCGTTTTCACTTAGCCGGCCCGCTTTTTTTATCAGCCTTGATTTATCTATCGTTCTTATCTGTTCAAGAAGAACGACGCTTTTTTCAGACAGCACATCTGCATCTATTATGATATGCGTTGGCAGCCGCGCTTTTCCGATATTGGATGTTATGGCTGCTACTATTATCGTCGGGCTGAACCTGTTGCCCGTGTCGTTTTGTATCACAAGCACAGGACGGATGCCGCCTTGTTCGGAGCCGGTCACGGGGTTTAAATCCGCGTAGTAAACATCCCCTCGCTCAATCATAGTTCACCCCGCAATATGCTGTTTTGGTTTCCCTTATATAATATGAAAAGGGTATGTACTATGTTTGCGGGCAATGTTTTTAGTCAAACTTATTTTCAAATAAACGCTAGCGCATTTTTATAAAGTATCTTGTCTATATCGTCCGCGGGCAGCGAAAGGGACTGTATAGCAGCTATCTCGTCGTCTGCGCGCTTCCACGGTGAATCCGTGCCGAAAAGCACACGCTCAGCACCGTGACGGCGTATCATGTCTGCCATGGCGGCGCTGCCCAGCGCATGGTGCGAATACGACGTGTCGTAATATACAGGAGAACCTGTTAAAAATTCGTCCGAGTCACGCCAGAGCGAATAACTGCCCATGTGCGCCGCAACAAGCCGCAAACCGGGAATGTTATCAATAATCTTTCTTATCATAAACGGCGTACAGTGCACCGGTACAGGATAGCCGATATCAATCCCGGCATGCAGCACTACCGTCAAACCCAAATCTCGAAGCGCTTCGTAAAGCGGCATCATGCGCGGCTCGTCCGCATAAAAATGCTGATAATCAGGATGCAGCTTCACTCCCTTTAATCCTATTTTTTTTACCTGTTCTGCCGACGAAAAGAAATCCTCGTCATCGGGATGCACTGCGCCGTAAAAAACAAGCTTGTCGTTTTGCGTATCGCGCGCCCACTCGTTTATACGTTTTACCTGAGACGGCTTTGTTGCAACAGGCAGAACAACGCTTTTATCTACGCCGCACTGTGCCATATGCTTTATAAGGCCTCCCGCCGTGCCGTCGTGCACCGCGGTAACATTTGAGCCTGCCTCCAGTTTTTTTATTGCCGATTCCGCGATATAATCGGTGAAACAATGTGTGTGAAAATCTATTACCATATGCAGCTCCATAAAACAGATTTATTCGTTTATTCTACTACGCATGGCAATAATCGGCAAGCCCGTGATGTCAGCACTTTAATCTCTGATAAATACGCCTTAGGTAATTAAAGCGCAGCCGGGGCTGTGTTACCCCGGCAGTTAAATCATATCCTCACTAAACTCTACTCTCCTGCCGAAAACGTCTTTTATCGTCTCTATTATTCGGGCATCGAAAAAGCGTTCCCTGTTATGCACTATTATCGAGAGAGGCGCGATGTTCACCAGTGCGCTTAACAGCGCGTCGTCCTTATCGGCGTCCGCGTCGGTCATACGGCATTTTAGCATGCAGAGCCGCTCGTCAAGCAGCATATACTCGCCGTCGCCGTCCACGCAAAGATGTACCTTGCGTACCCTGGGTATCCGGATTTTCACGAACAGCCGCAGTATTTCCACAAATTCGACATATTCCCGCTTTTTTATATAGTCTTCAACACAGCGGCAAAGCTCCCTCTCCCAAAACTCAATATAGTCTTTCATTCTAAAGCGCATAAAACCTTCAAGCATAATTGTGTCCGATTCGTTCTGCGTGAGAGCCTCTTTTATCCGCTGCTTTACCTCTCTTTTGCAGAAAGCCACTTCGTCCTTCTGGCCTTGCGAGCCGTACCAGAGGCTTTTCAAAGCTTTTACAAGTATATCGCATTGCTCTTTTTCGGACATAAAATAATAATCCTGCTTTAGAATTTTTACCAAATATCGTATCTGCAGGTTTTCTACAATAATGTCCGCAAGTATCGTACATAAAACAGCTTTCTCTTTTTCGCAGTCATTTTCGCTGTCCGTTAAAGTCAGTTTTACTATGCGCCCATCATATCCTTCAACTTCGCTTATGCTCACAAGGCAGCCAAGCCGCAGCACATCGTGCGTACGGTTGGCTATCAGCGGAGCCAGCTCCATCCCTTTATCTTCAATTCCAATATTAATATCCAAACAACTATCACCCTTTATTTCGCTGTACAATATAATTTATGCCGAGCGAAAATAAACGTTTCTCACTTTAATTTTTGCATTTGGCTTAAAATACTCTCGTTGTAATTTATGTAAGTTGCGCGCCATGCAATCCTGTGATAGTATGTAAAAAATACCTTATATTAAGTTTTTAAGGAGAAGTTATAAATTGCTTCAAATCAATAATTTAAAAAAATACTTTAAGAACATAAAGGCAGTTGACGATATATCTTTCACTGTGGAAAAAGGAGATATCTTCGGGCTTTTAGGTCCCAACGGCGCTGGTAAATCTACCACTATTTCTATGATAGCAACGCTTTTAATACCCGACAGCGGACAGATTTTTTATAACGGAACGGATATCGCCCAAAACCCGCGTCCTTTGCAGCAAAGCCTTGGCCTTGTGCCTCAGGAGATAGCGCTGTATCCCAGTCTGTCCGGTCTTGAAAACTTAAAATTCTGGGGGCGCGCATACGGACTCTCAGGGAAAGCGCTTAACAAAAGGATAGAATATATATCAGATATCATAGGCATTAATGAGCGGCTTTCTGACCGCGTCAAAAAATATTCGGGCGGTATGAAAAGGCGGCTTAACATAGGGGCTGCGCTGCTGCACGAGCCAGAATTAATTATTATGGACGAGCCCACAGTCGGCATAGACCCGCAGTCTCGCAACCATATACTGGATACCGTAAAACAGCTTGCACAAAACGGCGCAACCATAATATACACCAGCCACTACATGGAAGAGGTAGAGCTTTTGTGCAACCGTCTTTGCATAATGGACAACGGACGCATATTAGCTTCCGGCACTAAGGACGATATCATAAAGTCGGTAGGTGCGCGCAGCGAGCTTGAACTTACGCTTTCAAAGCCGGATGAACAGCTTGTTAAAGCCGTGGCAGCCGCCAAAGGCGTTGTAAAGGTAAGCGCCAATGGCACAGTAATTAACATAATATCGGACGATGCCGAAAACGCATCGCGCGAGGTTTTAGCGCTGGCCGGCAAAAGCAGCGCGGGAGTCATATCGTTTGAAACAAAAAGAGCAAGCCTAGAGACGGTATTTTTAAACCTTACAGGCCGCGCTCTGAGGGACTAAAATATGAGATTGCGGGACATTATATTTAAAGATTTGCGTATTGTGCTTCGCGACCGCGTTGCGCTTATGTTCATATTTTTGATGCCTGTTGTGCTTATTGTGATACTAAGCTTTGCACTCGGGGGCATGTTTACTTCGCAGGGTTTTTCCATAGGCCATATCAATATAGCCGTTGTGGACAACGATACCGGGCAGCCGGCACAGTCCGCCGGGTTTGACGCGCGCGAGGCTTCTATTTATTCTTTGCTGGAAACCGAAGAAATAGCTTCTTTTTTAAGCTATAAGACTATGAATGCCGATAAAGCCGGCAATAAGCTTGACGCGGGCGAGATAGACGCGTATATAACAATACCCAACGGCTTTTCTTCGGATGTTTATAGCGCAATGTCCGGAATGGGCGGAGGCGGAATTGAGCTTTCCGTTACCGGCTCTTTGAACAGCACCCTTAAAGCGGGTATAGTAAACAGCATAGTAAAAGCATACGCCGAAACGCTCTCGAGGCTCTCTGTGGATATAAAACTTCTTATAAACGCAGTAATGCAAAGCGGGAATTTTTCTCAGCAGACTATTGCGCGGCTTGATATCGAGTCTTTTGTCAAAAGCCTTGCGGAGCCGCCGCCTGTAGGTATCAGTTTAGCAGGAGTTTCGGCAAGAAAACCTCTTACCAGCTTTTCATACTATTCTATAGCAATAACCTGCATGTTCGTGCTGTATGCCGCAGGACAGGGCAGCGCATTTTTATATACCGAAAGCGAGGAGCGCACATTACAGCGCCTGTCTGCATCGGGCATATCGAGTATAAAGCTGCTTTGCGGCAAAGCGTTTACAGTGTTTGCGCTGTGCCTTATACAGCTTGCTGTATTGCTTGGATTTTCTACTTTGGTATTCGGCATCAGCTGGGGAGACCCATTTGTTTTCTTAGCGATTTCCGCATGCGTAGCCGTTTCCGTAACCGGGCTTGGCATTCTTCTTATGGTAATTGTGTACCGAACGGGGAACCCGAGCATAGGCAATGTGTTCCAGAGCATTTTGGTGCAGGTGCTGGCATTGCTGGGAGGCAGCTTTCTGCCTCTTGCCATACTGCCTAAGTTTTTTTCCACGCTTGCGCTTTTTACACCTAACGGTCTTGCCGTTATGGCTTATTCGGGCAACGTAT
The DNA here is from genome assembly GCA_964607965.1 of uncultured Christensenellaceae bacterium. GTDB lineage: Bacteria > Bacillota > Clostridia > Christensenellales > SZUA-584 > SZUA-584. Next base: position 21,206 of record CAZSMH010000013.1, on the reverse strand, counting down.
CGGGCGCGCCTTTTGCCGAGATACTCCCCCTTATGGCCGGCAGCACGGCTCTTGGCCTTGTATTGATGGCCACGGGAGCGGCGCTGTTCCCGCGTGAAAGGAGGGTATAAAGAATGCTTGCGATGCTTTGGCTAAAACTTAAAAGGATGCGTTCCGATATACCTTTATACACTATAATGATGGTAATGGCGCTTGTTTTGTCTATGATATTCGGCAGCGCCATGAACGGCGGAGCGCTGCGGGTAAACGTGGTTGACAACGATTCCACCGCATTTTCGCAGAAATTTATAGATACTCTTTCGGAAGATTCTTACGAATTAGATTATACAAATCAGGACGATGCTCAAAGAGCGGTAGAAAAAGGCGAATCTATAGCGGCAGTTATACTGCCCGAAGGTTTTGGCAACGCGGCAGACGGAAAAGCGCATTTGAAAATTATCCGTACCTCCGACAGCGCCGACGTTATGGCACTTGAGAACGCTGTTCGCTCCGCTTACCGCGCGGCGGTCCACGAGCAGCGCCTTTACAGCGCGATACAAACAGCGTTTGCCAAAGCAGGTATTGACGCTCCCTCAGAAGAATCTGTGCGCGACGCATTTAAGACACTTGACAATAAATCGGCTGTAACGGTAAATTTCTCCGTTGCGCAACAGGGGCAGTATAACGAGACCTTCGCATCAAACATACACTTTTTAATGGGTTATAATATATTCTTCGTTATGTTCTCCATTATATTTACCATGGCTGCGCTGCTCGAAGACAAGAAGCTTCATACATGGGAGCGCATACGCATTTCGCCCATATCGTCTTCGGCGGTGCTCGCCGGGCACCTGATTCCCGCTTACATAGTCGGCATAGCGCAGATGGGCATTGTGCTGTCTGCCGGACAGGCGCTGTTTGGCTATAACCTCGGAACACAATTTTTGCCTATATTTGCCGTCTTCGCAGTATATGTGCTGTGCATAGTATGCTTGGGGCTGCTGCTTGCCGTCGGGCTTAAAACGATAGACCAGATGGGTGCGGTAACTCCGGTGATAGTAGTCGCATCAAGCATGCTCGGCGGATGCATGTGGCCGCTTTCCATTATCGGCTCTGATGTTATGCTGGCCATAGCTGACGCGATGCCGCAGAAATGGGCTATTGAGGCTGCGGAAAACCTTGCGGTTCACGGCGCAGTTTTTGGGGATGTGTTATTGAACATCACAATACTTTTTGGAATGGCAGTTGTCTTTTTTTCCGCAAGCGTGTTATTATACAGCAAAAAGCAAAGAGCGTGATTTGTTTGGAACAGGAAATATTAAAGGCAGCTCTTCAATATAAAAAGCTGGCGCTTTCGCTCTCAGAGCTTGATTCGGAAAGAAGGCTGGGGAGGAATATAGAGCCCGAGCTGCAGTCCGCGCTGCTGGCGGTTTATTACGCAAAAAAGCTGGAAGAGCGTGTTGATAAAACCGCGCAGCTGCTTACAGAAGACAGCAGTTTGGACGATGCGGAAGCTATTGATGATGCGGTATGCGCTATTGACGTAGCGCTCGAAGATGCTATGGCAAGAGTATACCGGTACTTAAACGAGGAGCCGGAATTTGCGGAGCTTGTTGAATCCTTGTCGGTAAGCTCGCCGTCCGAAAGTCTTTATACAGAGCTTTTAAAGCTTTATAAGAGCGAAAGTATTATATCCGCGGCTTACAGCTACGCCGCCGCGCATTCGTATTCTACCGTACCGGAAGAGTTTATTATGCGCCACATGGATATAGACATTGACGAGCTGCTTGACATTCAGCAGTCTTTGGTTGACTCTATAGGCAATATGCTCGGGGATGAGCAGTAATAAGCTTAACAAATACCTGCCGAAAAACTGGCAGGTATTTTATTATCCGCTTCTTGTACGGCGGCGCGCACAATGCTATAATCGGTCGGACACATCTTTTGAGCAGCATTTAAGGAGCATACATGACTGATATATCATTACGGCTTGCAGAAGAACTTTTGATAGCTAAAGAGCAGGCGAAAAGCGCGGTATCCCTGATTGAGCAGGGCAACACCGTGCCTTTTATTGCGCGGTACAGAAAAGAGGCTACAGGCGGGCTTTCGGACGAAGTGCTGCGCCGTCTTGCCGACAGGCTGGATTATTTAAAAAAGCTTGACGAACGCAAAGAAGAGGTTATACGCCTTATTGACGAGCAGGGAAAGCTGACAGGAGAGCTTAAAGAGCGGATAACAGCGGCGCAGGGCATAACCGAGGTTGACGACCTTTACCGTCCTTTCAGGCCTAAAAAGCGCACTCGCGCCACTATTGCAAAAGAAAAGGGTTTAGAGCCTTTAGCCGCACTTATATACGAACAGCAGACTGCGGACGAACAAATAGAAAAAACCGCACAAGAGTATGTAGACGAAGAAAAAAATGTGGCCTTTGCAGAGGAAGCGGTGCAGGGCGCTCTTGATATAATAGCCGAACAGATAGCGGACGACGCGGCGGCAAGAAGCCTGCTGCGCTCATGGCTTAGGCACGGAGGCTGCATAGTCTCAAAGGCTGCGGAGGAGCAAGCCGGAGTATACGAAATGTACTGCGATTTCTCCCAGCCTGTCAAAAAAATTGTACCCCACAGGGTGCTTGCATTAAACCGAGGCGAAAAGGAAAAGATTTTAAGCGTAAAGCTGGAGGCACAGCATAGCGAGGCGGCAGCGCTTATAAACAAGACGATACTGCGCGCCGGCTGGCACAGCGAGTTTTTGCAGCAGGCTGCACAAGATGCTTATAAACGGCTTATTTTTCCGTCGCTGGAGCGCGAGATACGCAATGGGCTGACAGAACATGCAGAGGAACAGGCTATAAGAGTTTTCGGGGTTAATCTTAAAAATCTGCTTTTGTCTCCTCCGGTGCGCGGCAAAACAGTACTTGGGCTTGATCCCGGATACCGTACCGGCAACAAAGCCGCCGTTGTGGATGAAACGGGGCGCGTGCTGGATACAGCCGTTATTTATATGACGCTTCCTCATCACGATACGGATAAAGCCAAAAAGCAGCTTGCGAAGCTTATCGAAAAGCACGGCGTTGATATAATAGCGATAGGAAACGGCACGGCTTCCAAGGAAAGCGAAGTGCTGGTGGCGCAGCTTATCAAAGATATAACAAGAGAAGTTTTCTACGTCATCGTAAACGAAGCCGGCGCTTCGGTTTATTCTGCATCCGCTCTTGGCACGGAGGAATTTCCGGATTTCGACGTGGCGCTTCGCAGCGCAGTGTCGATTGCGCGAAGGCTGCAGGACCCTCTCGCCGAGCTTGTAAAAATAGACCCGAAAGCTATCGGCGTCGGTCAGTACCAGCACGACGTTAACCAAAAGCGGCTGGCACAGACTCTTGCCGGCGTGGTTGAGGACTGTGTGAATACGGTCGGCGTGGATTTGAACACAGCGTCAGTATCGCTGTTAAAATACGTAGCAGGCATAACCCCCTCCGTTGCGGCAGGCATAGTATCCTTTCGGGAATCGCACGGGCGCTTTTCAAGCCGGCAGCAGCTTTTGGCTGTCAAAGGGTTGGGCAGCAAGGCGTTCGAGCAGTGCGCGGGTTTTCTTCGAATACCAGATGCGGAAAATATACTCGATTCTACCGCCATACATCCCGAATCATACGGGGCGGTAGATAAGCTTTTGCAGACAGCGGGCGTTAAGCTTGAGACAAAAGACGATTTGGCACAGCTGCTGCAGCGTCTTTCTGTCATGGATTTTGGCACATTGGCAAAAAGGGTTAGTCTAGGCGAGCCGACGCTGCGCGATATAATTGGAGAGCTTAAAAAACCGGGGCGCGACCCCAGAGACGAGTTTTTGCAGCCGGAGCTTAGAAGCGATGTTATGCACTTAGAGGATATAAAAGAAGGCATGGTGCTTTCCGGCACGGTGCGTAATGTTACGGACTTCGGCGCTTTTGTTGATATAGGCGTTCACCAGGACGGGCTTGTTCATATATCACAGCTATCCGACAGATTTGTCAAGCATCCTTCGGACGTGGTAAAAACCGGGGATATGGTAAAGGTTAAGGTTATAGGTATTGATATCACAAAAAAGAGGATATCGCTTACTATGAAGGTTTAGGAGTATTTTATATGGTACTTGCAGTTTTCGATTTTGACGGCACGCTGTTTTCCAAAGATACGCTGCCGTTTCTTCTTTCGCAGTGGCGCAAACAAAAGCTGCCCCGCCGTAGGCTATGGGCAACTTACCTTTCAATAGGCGGGCTGTTTGTACGTTATAAGCTAAAGCTTTTCGGCGAGCTTTCGCGGGAACAGATGCGCAAAACCGCTCTGCAGCGCTTTACGCGCATTTTTTCGGGTCTGCCCAAATCTTTTGTGGATGATTTCTTTAAAAGCTGCGCACGTCTTATATCGCAGCAGCTTCGCCAGTGCGTTGTCGCGGAGCTTAGGCGCACTCAGGCGCAGGGTTTCCATACGGTGCTGCTTTCCGGCGGATATCAGCGGCTTATGGACTTTGTGGGCAAAACGCTTAAGTTCGACACCATAATAGGTACGGAGCTTTATTACAAAAACGGCATGGTCGACGCATCGCAGCAGCTTGATATAGTCTGCGGGGATCAGAAGGCGCAGCGGCTTATTGCGGCTTTTGACGGCAGCGCGGTTGACTGGGCAAAAAGCGCAGCGTATGCGGACAGCCTGTCGGACATGCCTATACTTATGCTTGTGGGCAACCCGGTAGCGGTAAGCCCGGACAAGGGATTAGCCCAAGAGCTGGAACTTAAGCACTGGCCTGTGCTGGCGGAGGAATGACGGCGGGTTCTTTGCATGTTGTTATGTAATTGTTTTTTATTATCCTCTGGCCTGTTGTAGAATCTTTACGACCTCATCAGTTTTGAGAACCTTGCCGTATGATACTACTTTTCCGTCCACGACAAGAGCAGGAGTAGTCATCACACCGTAAGCCGCAATTTGAGCAAAGTCGGTCACATGGTCTATCTTTGCATCCATACCGAGCTGCTCTAATGCCGCTTTTGTTGATGCCTCCAGTGCATTACATTTAGCACATCCGGTGCCAAGAACCTTGACGCTTGCACCTTCAACCTTTGCGGTCTCTGCCTTTGCCATGCTCTCTGCATCACAATTACCACCGCAGCAGCAAGAGGCGGTTTTTTCATTATTATTTTTCTTTTTAAACATCGCTATTCCCTCCTTATATTATTATTCAAGTTAACTACAATTAATCGTTTAGATCAGCAACCTTCTACCTATCAGCAGCAGTTGCCTTTGCAGGAAAATCCGGGCTTTTTTCCATCAAAGAAGCTTTTCAGGTTCTCGGGTAATTCGTATTTACCATGCCCACCATCGAATTGACTAAATATAAGCCTAAGTATGCCTTCTGCCAGCATTTCCTTAGGCGGAATCTCGAAGGTCTCTCCGTTATACTCAAACACACGACATTCCACATCTGTATCACTGATATCACTGCAACAGCCACAGCTGTTTTCTGCAACTGATTGGCAGATATCATGTCCGTTTACCCGAATTGTCGGGGATGATACAAATTTGTGCTGTATAGCAATTTCAGCCGTATTCATTTCAACTTTTTTGTACTCGACAGTAAAACCGGCAATCTCTAAGGCAGGGGTAAGCACCAGCATCACCTCGTCAAGAATGCTATCAGTCCCGATGCATCGCTCACAGGTTTGAAGGTCAAGATACAGATACTCAACAACAACCTTCTTTTCAAAAGAACAATCACATCCGCAGCAGCAGTATTCCTCTGTTTTTTTTGCCATCGTTTATTCCTCCTAAATTATCAGCGCTTGTAAGGCATTGAATATATACCCAACAATAATTATTCCTATAGTACATATAGCTATAAACAGCGCCAGCAGCTTTGGCTTAACTGCCTTGCGAATCATTATGATGGATGGCAAAGAAAGAGTGGTTACACCCATCATAAAAGCCAATACCGTACCTAATTGTGCGCCTTTTAAAAGCAGCGCTTCGGCAATCGGAATCGTGCCAAAGATATCGGCATACATAGGCACGCCAATTACAGTCGCTAAAATTACGCCGAATGGGTTGTTGCTTCCAAGCAGAGATACTATCCATTCCTCGGGTATCCAGTTGTGAATAACCGCGCCTATACCGACACCTACTAAAATATATGGAAAAACTTTTTTGAAGGTGGATAGCATTTGTTCCTTTGCATAAGTCAGCCGGTCTTTTTTTGTCAAATCCGGCGACTGTATATCAACGCTTCCGGCAGTTAATATAAAGCTTTCAACATGCTTTTCCATTTTCATTTTCTCGATTAATGTGCCGCCGATTATGGCAATTACCAAACCGAATACAACATATAAAATAGCGACTTTTGCTCCAAAAATGCTCATAAGCAAAACAAGAGAGCCAAGGTCTACCATAGGCGATGAAATTAAGAATGAAAATGTAACTCCTAGCGGCAAACCTGCTGATGTAAATCCTATAAATAACGGAATGGACGAGCAGGAGCAAAAAGGTGTTACCGTGCCAAGAAGGGCAGCGACTGAGTTTGCACCGATCCCGCGAAACCGGCCTAATATTTTTTTGCTGCGTTCCGGGGGAAAGTAGCTTTGAATGTAACTGATAATAAATATTAAGACGCATAAAAGGACTGCAATTTTTATAACATCGTAGATAAAAAACTGTGCGCTGGCAACCCAGTGATTGCCGGTATCCAGCCCTAAAGCCGACAACCCGCTGCCTATCAGATCATTGAGCCAGTTCATGCCAAGAATTTGGCTCTGAAAAAAATCCCATATAGATTTTAATACTTGCATAAGTCAACCTGCTTTCTTTAATGGACAAACATATCAAATATTTTTGATGTATTCCGCCTTTTAAAAGCCATCGCTAGATGGCTTTTGCTTGACGAAAGTTCCCTTCTGTCATACTGAGCGTAGCGCAGTATCCTATGTTCTCAGCCGTTCCCGTGGGATTCTACCTCCCTTCGGTTCGTCAGAATAACAGTTATCTCCTAAAGCCACCGCTAGATGACCTGTATCATTTGCAGCAGTTAATTTTAACCGTGTTCGGTGTTGTTATCTCTTTTAAGAGAGCTATAGCGTAAGCGCTGCCTTTTTCGCTAAGCATGTAATGTGTCCATTTACCTTCCTGGCGGCTCACCACAATTCCCGACTCGACCAAAATCTTCATGTGATATGAAAGCCCTGACTGCAAAAGGTCTAGCTGTTCCAGCAAAACGCAAGCACATTTTTCACCGCCACACAATAAATCAAGTATTTGCAGCCGTTTTTCATCACAAAAGGCCTTAAATACTTTTGCATGCCCCTTATAATCTGCTGCCAAATTATCACCTCATATCAAATATATTTGATATGATATCAGTATATGCACAAAATAAATAAATGTCAATGTATATAAAAAAACACGCTTATTACTCCGCAAAGCAAAGAATCCCAAGAACGAGCCGTGCCCGCGCTTGGAATTCTTATGTTGCCGTGATATTTATGGATGACCAGTTTATGTTTTGCCTTAAGCCTGCTGCGGTATTACTTTCACTATGTTGAACATGCTGTCCAGCACAACCCAGTTTTGCGGGAAAGACAGCCCCAGCAGCCAGTAGCTTACGCCGCGCAAATCGTACTTGTTTACCAGAAGGAATTTGGCACGCACGCTGCGCGCGTCCTCAAACCAAACCTCATGCTGCACACCGTTTTCATCATAATACTTAAACGTGGGAGACTGCGTCTGCTCATCAAACCGTATCTGTGCGCCCACTCTGGCAGCAAGAGCGACGGCCTGCTGCGGAGACAGCCGGCGCGCCCATTTTGCATCCGGCATGTAAGGCAGCTGCCAGTCGTAGCCGTAAAGCGGCATTCCCATAATAATTTTGCGGCTGGGTATAACGGACGCCGCGTAGCTTATAACCTCTTCTACAAGGTCTATGGGAGCTACTGCATAGGGCGGCCCTCCCGACCAGCCCCATTCATAAGTCATTATTATGACAAAATCCACAATCTCGCCGTGGGCGGCGTAATCGTGTGCGCCGTGCCATGCGCCCGTCTGAACATCCGAGGGTTTTGGAGCAAGCGCCGTTGAAACAACGTAATTAAGCGGGTGCAGCGCGGCAGTAACGCGCCTTAAAAAGCTGTTGTACGCTTCGCGCTTTTCGGGCGATATTCTCTCGAAGTCTATGTTTACGCCGTAATAGCCTTTCTCCCTCAAAACAGATATCATGCTCTGTATAAGAGTATCCTGCAGCGCCGGGCTTTCAAGAATGCTGTCTACTAGCTCGGTATCAAAGTTTCCGCCCCTAAAGTTGGTGATGACAAGCAGCGCCGCAACGCGATATGCCCTCGCCTGCGCAAGCATTGCGGTATCGTTTATAGGCGCGAGACTGCCGTCGGCGCGCACCTGATAGCTGAACGGCGAAAGATACGTTAGGTACTCCCCCACCTCCTGTATTATCTGTGTTTCACGCTGCGCCGTGCTGGGCTCTATATAGCCGTTGACTTCAATAAAACCGTAGTTCTTCTCGCGCACGGGTATTCGCAGAACCATTCCGGGCGAAATCACATCCGGATTTTCTATGGTATTAAGAGCTATAACGCTGTCCACCGTTGTACCGTAACGCCGAGCTATGGTAAAAAGCGATTCTCCTGCTCTCACGGTATGTGAAACCTCAACTGTCGGTATAACAAGCGTCTGCCCCACGACAAGGTGCGGAAGGTCTGTAAGTTCGTTGGCAGAATAGAGCGCGTCTACACCCACGCCGTACCGCTGAGCTAAGTTATACAGCGTGTCGCCGGCTTTAACAACATGTATGTCCAAAGCTTATCACATCCTTAAATATGTATTTTATGACTGTTGTATTATATGGGCACAGAGTATGCGCTGTTCACGATTTAAAAAAGTTTGTGTGGTTAAGTTTTTAATATCCGCTTTTAATCACTTTTTGGGCTCTGCAAGTATACTATACTGTATGTAAACAAACGGCGCCGTAAAAACAAAGTTTAAATGGTGATAATAAATGGAGTTTGAAGCAAGGGAATTATTTGCGCGAATGATAAGGTGCGAAGCTGAAGGCGAGGGGCTGGGGGGCATGCAGGCCGTGGCTACCACTATTATGAACAGGGTCCATATCTCGTACGGGGAATACCTTCGCACAGGTCAGGGAGACCTGCGGCGCGTGCTGACCCAGCCCAACCAGTTTTCCTGTTATCTTACTGCAATAGGCGGACAGATAAATCCCCAGACTGTGTGGGCAAAACCGCCCGAGCAGATACATTATGACGTTGCGGACTGGGCACTTTCGGGAAACGTGCATCCGGGAGCTGCGGAAACGCTTTGGTACATGAACCCTTTCAGCCCCAGCTGCCCTGCGTATTTTCCGTATAACCGTACGGGAGTACAGTTTAACAGAATACGCGACCATTGTTTCTTCCAGCCGACATCGCTGTATGCGCTGACATAATATATTAAAGGGGGTGAAATAGAATATGACAAATAATTATGGCTATCCCGAAAACCGCACAATTACGGATATGCAGCGGCCGCACAATATGACACGTTCGGATTTGCAGCGCGTTCCTTCCGGCAGACCGGGATTGCCTTCTGGCAGGTCTGTTATGCCGCCCGCTGCGGAAACCATGCCGTATACGCCTGCCGACACAACGCCGTCAAGACCGCTGGTGCCTATGGCTCCTGCCGCACCGCCTGCTGCCGAAGCGCCGTCCACCGTGCAGAGCCCGTATTATACCGCAGGATTTCTCCGTAATTTTCTCGGCAGAAGCATGCGGGTGGAATTTTTGATTGGTACATCCGGCGCTCTTGTTGACAGAATAGGAGAGCTTGTAGAGGTCGGCGCAAGCTATATAGTGCTGCGTCCGCTGTTAAGCGACGAGCTTATAATGTGCGACCTTTATTCCATCAAGTTTGTCACCATATACAGCTGAAACATAACCCCAAAAGAGCATTTATCTTTTTTGGGGACTGGGAATTAGGACAACCTATAATAAAAAGCTTAATAATGCTTGCATAATTGTATATACCAATTTATGCAAGCACTGCATACCGCAAATGCCTTTACATAAGACTAAAAACAACATATCGCGCATCTTTGGCGCATAGCTATTGTATATATACGGAATTATTTAATAAGCGAGGAAAAGCTGATGAAACGAGGAGGGCTTATCGTTTTTACCGCCGCCTGTCTTGATATCGTTTTGCTTGGGTTTGCGGTGGCAAGCGGTTTTGCGTCAAGCGCATGTTTTGCTTCGCGCGGCATAAAGCAGCAGGCCGCGCATACACAAGATACGGTTTACGGGTGGTATTATAAACCGAGCGCCGACGAAAAACAGCCGGCGGAGCCCCCCGAGTTTTCCTTTATCAAAAACTTCGACGGTTTTTGGATAGGCGGCGGCGATGAAAAGATAATTTACTTAACTTTTGACGCGGGGTATGAAAACGGCTACACGGAGCAGATACTCGACACGCTGAAAAAACATAACGTGCCTGCCGCATTTTTTCTTGTCGGGCATTATATAAAAACAAACCCACAGCTGGTATGCCGAATGGCGGAGGAAGGTCACCTTGTTTGCAACCATTCCACAAACCATAAGAACATGGCCCAAATGGCCGACTTTGAGGAGTTTAAGACCCAAATGGAAGGCGTTGAAAAAATATATTCCGATACAACGGGCAAACAGATGCCTAAATACTTCCGTCCGCCCGAGGGCAGCTTGAGCGAGCGTTGCTTAAAATACGCACAGCAATTAGGTTACAAAACCGTTTTCTGGAGCTTTGCGTACAAGGACTGGTACAACGACAACCAGCCTTCCGAGAGCGCGGCCTTTGACACGATTATTTCACGCACTCACCCGGGCATGGTGGCACTGCTGCATGCCACGTCTGCCACAAACGCGAAGGTGCTGGATTCTGTTATAACAGAGTGGAAGGCTATGGGATACCGGTTCGGGAGCCTTGATAATTTTAAGGCTGCGCCTGCTCGCTAATGGGGTGTTTTCGGCAAACAAAAAGGACGCTTGCGCGTCCCTTGTTAGTTTCTTTTATTGATACTGCATAGGCAGCCCTGCGGCGCGCAGCACCCATTTTTGGTGTTCCTTGTCCACAAAACCGAAAACATCCGAAGTGCTGTTGTAAAAGTAAAGGCATGTATGCTCATCATCGCCGTGAGGATTGCCGAACAGAGAGGCGGCGTATTTTGTGCCCCCCACCGTTACGAATACCGAACGTTTTTCCCAGTTCGGCTCGCCCCCGAAGCATTCGAGGAAAATGTCATCAGCTGCCTGATCAACCGGCTTTATATCCGCATGCCCTTCTCCACCCGTGCGTTTTACTTGAAAGCTCTTGTCCGAATTATAATCGGTCACGGTCGCCGTAGCGCCCTCCGGAAATTTCTCATTTATGGTATCCCAGTCTGAAAGCTGGCCGAACCCGCTTGGGATACCCACAGGAGGGGGGCCGGACTTAACAGCAACGCTTGAGTCAAGAGGCCTGCGGACAACGTTGTTAGAGAAGAGTTTATCGTAAGTAATCGGGCCGATCTGACCGTCGGCATCAAGCTCGTTATATTCCTGAAAGCTGCGTACGGCGGTTTCGGTTTTGGAAAGATACTCCCCGGTCGCACGGTAATTCAAATAGCCTAAATCTCTAAGGCGCATCTGTACCATAAAAACTTCTGTACCCTGGCTTTTAAGTTTAAGCGTCTCAAAGCCCTCAGGAGCTCCAAGCGCCACTGACGCGCAGAGCATGAATATAAGAATCGTAACAACAAATACGAGAATAAGTTTTTTCATATCGGCTCTCCCAATACATTCTAAAAGCTTAATATATCATACCATATCTGCGTCTTTTAAAACAAGCCTTAAACGCAGGCGCAGTTTTTATGAGCTTTATTTAACCCATTGCGGCTTTATTGTGCTAAACGCATAGCTTGTCTGATACTGCACAAATCCGCCTGTCTTAAGCACAGCGTTGTCGCCAAACTGCGGCTTGTTTACCGAATCGGGAGCGTTCTGCGTTTCCAGGCAGAATGCAAGCCGGTGCGAAGTCTTTCGTCCCCCTTTTATATCCAGCTTATCATCAAGGTAGTTGCCTGTATAAAGCTGTACGCCCGGGCTGTCTGTACACAAGGTCATGCAGATGCCTGTTTTTTCGCAGTAAGCCTGCGCAGCCGAGCCGGCTTTTTTATTAATGAAATAATGATGGTCATATCCGGCGGCATACTGCAACTGCTCGTGGTTTTGGTTTATATCCCGGCCTATCTGCTTGCCGCCGCGAAAATCAAAAGGAGTTCCCGACACGTCCATAATCTCGCCTGTTACGCTGCCGAATTTGTCAACGGGCGCTATTGCGTCCGAGTTTATCCTAAGATGATGGTCAAGTATTGGTCCGCCGTCCTGTCCTTCTAGATTGAAGTATGAGTGATTGGTAAGGTTTAAAATAGTTGTTTTGTCGCACATTCCGCTGTAGTTTAACCGCAGTGCGTCTTCATCAAGGGTGTAAGTGACGCTTACTATGACATTTCCCGGATAGCCTTGGTCCATATCATGGCTGAAAAGCGCCAGCGTCACGCTGCATTCCGAAGTCTTTACCGCGTTCCAGAGCCGTTTGCCAAACCCCGAAAGACCGCCGTGCAGGTGGTTAACGCCGTCGTTGCAGTCAAGACGGTATTCCTTTCCATCAAGTCTGAATACCCCGCGAACTATACGGTTTGCATAACGTCCCACCGTAACCCCTATATACGTCGAGCTATTTTCGTACCCGGACAGTGTATCGAATCCGAGTACAACGTCTGTCGGGCGGCCGTTTTTGTCAGGCACTTTCAGCGACACGAGCGCCGCACCGAAATTGGTGATTACCGCCTCCATGCCGCTGCTGTTTTTAATAGTATAAAGATATGCCGTTTGTCCGCTGCTGCACACTCCGAATTCTTTCATATCTGCCTCCTTAGTATACTTTTATATATAAATCTACCATTGTTTTGTATGTTTTGTAAAGCCATGGTGCTTTTAAAAATCGGTCATTAAAGGCGTAGCTGATGAATATGTATTTTAAGAATAGGAGGCCGCTTATGATACATGATATGCAGATAAGCCTGCACAGCATCGATGAAGAGCTGTTCTTCGGCAAAACAAAGGTCTTAAAATTTTCTCTGCAGTACCCTTCGTTTTTGTCCGCCCGGTTTAGCAGCGCGGCGGACGCTTTGAATAACAGCCATAAAAACAGGGCAGATATCTGCCGCCGCCAGATTCGCCAAAGCCTATATCTGCGGGCGGTACGCGCACTTAAAACCTCAAATACCGGCGATATACCGTTCCGGCCTTATGAAGCTGCAATATCCTGCTCTGTCACATACAACAAAAACTGCACCGTATCGCTGTACTTTGATACATACCGTTATATGGGGGGCGCACACGGCTCAACGCTGCGAAACTCCGAAACATGGGACTTAAACAGCGGCCGCAGGATAGGTATGTCGCGTTTCTTTCCGGCGTCAGCACCGTATAAAACGCTTGTCATAGGAAAGGTCACAGAGCAGATGATATCTGATATAGAAAAGGGTATCGGTGCATATTTTGACGATTATGAAGCAAACGCGGCGCGCTATCTTAACACAAGCAATTTCTTCCTTGTACCAGAAGGGCTTATGGTCTACTACCAGCAATACCAGTTGGCACCGTATTCAGGCGGCATACCCGGATTTCTGCTTCCTTTCTCTGACGAAGTGCTGCAGCCGAACTGCAATAATTCCTAAAGCTATTCGATAAATCCGGTATAAGCAAAAAGCTCTTCATCGGTGCATATGCCGCCTATCTGCCAAAAATCTCCGTTCTGCTTGATTGCGAGAACCGCTGTGTATTCCCCGCCGGAGCCTGCCGATGATTGTGTGTATACCGTAAGCGTGTAAATAAACTGCCCGCCCTCACTTTTGCTTATTTCCGATACTGTACAGCCGCTTACCCAGGGGCTTGATACGCCGGTTACCCAGTTAGGTGCGGTTTTTTGCAGCGACTTTGCGTACTCCTTTTTAAGCGAATCATCCATAACGCTATATTGCATTGCCGCGCTGCGCTTTATAAGCCCTTTTGTCCATACGGTTACCGCTTCACCGTGGCTGCACACCCCTACGTTTTGCATAGCCTCTTCCAGCAGTTTAACCCTGGTGTTAAGCTGTGATTCCTTATCGGATACATTTGCTGCGCAGCCGCTTAAAATCGCAAGCGTCAGCACAACAGCGCCTATTATAATCTTTTTCATACCCATCCCCCCATGTTAATTGATATGCACACAGGGATATCAAGATACGGCTTTCGGATAATACGTTTATATGCGCTTTATGAAATAATCATAAATGAACGACACCAAAACTATCAGCAATCATAGAATATTTTTAGGAGGGCATAAATGGGATATTCATTCGACGGCAAAGATATTGCATTATTGATTCCGCTGTTTGCCATATGCACGCAAAAATCAGTAAACGACCCTGAAAAAGCATCGGTGATAGGAGGATGGATTTCTGTGTTTGGCGAAACTCTGTCGGCCATAGCCGATACTGACTTATTTTTTCAGCAAAGGGAAGAGGAAAAAAATAAAATAATGAAGGAAATTGAGGAATTACAAAAAAAGCTGGATACGTTAAATAAGTAAATACTACATTTACCGCATACTGTCCGGGTTTGTGCCGCAGCCTGAGCACCCGGCGCACCCGCCGCCGCATTTTCCGCCCCGTTTTACAGAGCGCGCAATTATAATAACGATTATCAGTATTACGGCACCTGCCGCTATTAAATCAATCATGTTACTTGCCTCCTTTAAGCCAGTTCTCCGCCGCAAGCGGTTTCCTTTGGCTTTTTTTAACCGCCAGTATAACAAACAATACGGCCGCCGCAGCTATTATGTAAATCATGGGGTTTTCCAAAAGCGAAACTGCTTGTCCTGCCTCCGCCGAAACGCCGGCAAATATAAATCGTTCGGCCTTTGCGTCCGCAAAAAGCAGCCTGCCGGCCTGGTTGATAAGAAGTGCAATAAAATATGCAAGCCCTGTCTGATATAATACTGCGAACAGCGTCCACTTTATACTGCCCATCTCGCGCTTTATTGCCCCTATTGCCGCGATACACGGCGCCGCAAGAAGCGTGAATACCATAAACGCGTACGCGCTGACAGGCGTAAAGTATATGCCGACAGGTTCCAGCACGGCGAAAGAAGACACCACCATCTCTTTTGCAACCATACCCGACACCGTTGCCACCGCATACGGCCACTGCCCGAAGCCGAGCGGCTCGAACAACGGTGCAACTATACGCCCGAGACCTGCCAGCATGCTCTGTCCTATACCGCCTTCTCCCAAGTATTCCAGCGAGAAAGAAAAAGATCTTAAAAACCATATAACGGCACTCGCGGCAAATATAACTGTTCCGGCTTTTATTATAAACGATTTCGTTTTATCCCAAATGTTTTTTGCCATATTGTTTATACGGGGCAGCCTGTATTCCGGCAGTTCCATAACGAAAGGAGCGGTCTTTCCCGAGAACGGCTTTGTACGTTTCAGCAAAAGCCCGGACAATATCACCATTACTATCCCCACAATATACATCGAAGGCCCGACCCACGCTGCGTTTGCAAAAACCATGGCCGTAAACATCGCAAACACCGGCAATTTAGCTCCGCACGGTATAAACGGAGTCAATATTATCGTCATCCTTCTGTCGCTCTCGCTTTCTATTGTGCGCGAAGCCATAATGCCGGGAACTGTACACCCGGTGCCTATAATCATGGGTATAAACGATTTTCCGGAAAGCCCGAAACGGCGGAATATGCGGTCCATAATGAACGCTACACGCGCCATGTACCCGCTGTCTTCCAGTATGGAGAGAAAAAAGTAAAGTATCATAAGCTGCGGCACAAACACAAGCACCGCGCCGACGCCGCTGATAATTCCGCCGGATATAAGGCTTACAGTCCATTCGGATGCCCCTAACGAGGCAAGCAGTGTTTCCGCGCCTGCAGAAAACCATTCTATTATCTGCTCCATCCAGCCAATTGTCAGTTTACCCGCAGTCTGAACAGAAATAAAATATACGCCCCACATAATAATAAAGAATAACGGCAGCGCAAGCACCCGGTTTGTCATAACCTTGTCTATTTTTTCTGACACGGATGTTTTGGGACACGCTTTTTTGTAAATGCCGCTAAGCATCGCCGCAATTCTATCGTACCGCTCGTTTATTATTATGCTTTCCGAATCGTCATCATATTTATCTTCCGCGGCCTTTATAACAGGTTCTATACTGCCGCGTATTTCTTCCGGCAAGATTTTGTATATATCGGCGTCGCGTTCAAAAAGCTTTACCGACAGCCAGCGCTTATCGTACCCGTCAAGCGAACCGACATTCTTTATTATACGGCATATGTCAATAAGCGCTTTCTCAATATCTTCCGAAAAAAGCAGCGGCTTAGGCTTTTCAAGCTTTTCGGTCACTATTTGGGCAAGAGCTTCCAAACCCTTTGAGGATACTGCCGCTACCGGTATCACAGGGCAGTTTACTGCTTTCTGCAGCGCGGCAATGTCAATCAAATCTCCGCGTTTTTGTACTATATCCATCATATTAAGCGCAACTACCACAGGAACGCCAAGCTCTATAATCTGTGTTGTAAGATAAAGGTTCCGCTCAAGATTGGATGCGTCTACTATGCTTATGATAATGTCGGGCTTTTCGTTTATTATGTAATCCCGCGCGATTATTTCTTCAAGGGAATAAGGTGAAAGCGAATATATGCCCGGCAAATCAACAAGCGTAGCATCTGTATTTATGCCGATAATCTGTCCTTCTTTTTTTTCTACCGTAACCCCCGGCCAGTTGCCCACATACTGCGCGCTGCCTGTTAAAGAATTAAATAGTGTTGTTTTGCCGCTGTTGGGATTCCCTGCAAGCGCTATCTTTAGCGACATAAGTATCTCCTCACATTTTGTTAGCTTTGGCTAATTTTAACCGTAAAAAAATTATTCAACTATTATATTCGCAGCATCTTCTTTTCTTATTGAAAGAGAATATCCGCGCACCGAAACTTCAATAGGATCGCCCAAAGGAGCAACTTTGCGCATGCAAACTCTGGCACCCCTTGTTAAGCCCATATCCATTATACGGCGGCGCATCGCACCTTTGCCATTCAGTTTTAAGACCTTTACTTCTGCCCCGCAAGGCACCTGCTTAAGTGTCATGTTACCCCTCCGAATCAAATGGTTAGCTCCCGCTAACAATGTAAGTTTATCACGGCTAACTTTCTTTGTCAATATGTCCATAAAAAAAATTTCTCCTGATTATAAATCGCAAATACTTATATATATTCACATATTTATATACATAACATATCATATCCTATAGACGTGCTGAAAAAGCCGTCATGTCATCTTTTAAATACTAAAACAGGGGGAACGGATATGGAGGCGGTAATACTATGCGGCGGACGAGGCGAAAGCCGTAAAAATACAATGCACAGCATTCCAAAGCCGCTGATTGATATTAACGGCAAACCTTTGATATGGCATGTTTTAAATTCCTTAAGCCGCTATGGCATCAATAATTTTATTTTGGCGCTTGGTTTAAAGGGCGACATGATACGCGCGTATTTCAACAATTATACGGTCAACAACAACGACTATAAGATATCATTGGCCGATAACCGTGTCGAGTTTTTAAACGGTTTTGACAGCATCGGATGGAACATCGCGTTCATTGATACCGGTGCGGATACGCAAACAGGCGCGCGCTTAAAACTTGTGGAAAAGCATGTGTCCTCCGACCCGTTTTTACTGACTTACGGCGACAGCCTGGGAAACGTGCGCATAGATAAATTTTTAGAATATCACAAAAGAATGGACCGCATGGCAACCGCTGCGGGCGTTGATTACAAGAGCAGTTTAGGTATACTCACGGTAAAATCCGGTGTTGCAACGGCGTTTCGGGAAAAACCTGTGCTTTCGCTTACTGCCAACGCAGGGCTTTTTGTGCTGAACAAGGCCGTATTTGCTTTTTTAAGCGATGATAAACGCTGTGCGATTGAAGGCACGCTGCTCAAAAAGCTTACCGCTATTGACGAGCTGGCGGTTTACAAGCACGACGGTTATTTTGCGCGAATTGGGAACAGCAGAGATTTTTTGGCGCAACACTCATTGCGCCCATTTTAAGCGGCAAAAATTTTAACGCCATACTGCTATGCCGTACAAATACTATGATTCAAGCATATACTGAATACAAAAAGACTATTTTGGTGATATGATGAATAATTCTTTAAAAATGATGCCGGCGCAGCTTTTTGATTTCGGAGGGAAACCTAAAGCCGCGCTTACTG
Organism: uncultured Christensenellaceae bacterium; assembly: GCA_964607965.1. Lineage (GTDB taxonomy): Bacteria > Bacillota > Clostridia > Christensenellales > SZUA-584 > SZUA-584. Next base: position 2,856 of record CAZSMH010000013.1, on the reverse strand, counting down.
CGCAATCTGAAAACAAATCCACCGTTCAAATGTTAACAACGGCTATACTCAATGCGGCGGATATGATAACCAGCAAGCCCGTAAAACGCGAAGGCAGCCGGGTTGGCAATCCGGCAATCAGGAATACAGCAAACATTGCCGCAAGGCGATCCGCAAAAAAGCATGGTGTTATCAGCGGATATGCCGCAGCTTACGGGCACAGCCGCGGTGCTGCGGACGGGTTTAACAATCGGCGCTGCTGCAAATGCGGCTTGGTATGCTGCAGATTAACGCCGCGTAATTCCGCCTTTAAAAGGCGTTAGTATTTAAATCAAAATGTTATGGCTTGCCCAGTTTTTTAGTAAGCTTCGGCAAATCGTATTCGAAATTGAGGCCGAAGCGCAAATCCGTACCGGCTTTGTGTGTACGGCGTATACTGGCTGCCGTAAAATCCACTGCGGTACGCACCGCCTTTTTTAAGCTAAAGCCGCGCAGGCTTGCTGCAACCAGCGCGCTTGAGAAAACGTCTCCTGCGCCGTGATAAAGCCCCGGCATATGGTCGGAAAGAGCATATGATATAAGGCCGCTTCGTTTGTCGAAAGCTGCGGCGCCTATATGCTTATCGTCAAAACCAACCCCCGTTAAAACAACATAGCGCGGGCCGAGCATAGCAAGCCGCATCAACACGCTTTCAATATACTCCTTGGTATGCGGACGTTTTTTATACGGCTCTTCGAGCAAAAGTGCCGCTTCGGTGATGTTTGGCACAATCATATCCGCATCTGCGCAAAGCTTTTTCATGCCGCCGGGAAAGTCTTTGGGAATTGTCTGATATAAAGTTCCGTTGTCTGCCATAACCGGGTCTGCAACTATCAACGTGTCCTTGCCGCGCAGCAGCTTTATTGCCTGCGCCACTATATCAAGCTGGGCAAAAGAACCTAAAAAACCGGTGTATATTGCGTCAAACTCTATGGGCAGTGTAGACCAGTGCTTTGCTATCGGCAGTATGTCCTCCGTTAAATCGCGGTATGTAAACCCTGTAAACCCACCCGTATGCGTTGAAAGCACCGCAGTGGGAATAACGCAAACTTCAATGCCTGCCGCAGAAATAATGGGCAGCGCCGCTGTAAGCGAACATTTGCCTAAGCAGGATATATCGTGAATAGCGGCTACCCTTTGCACAGTGTTTCTCCTTTTTACTTATGAATTAATTATATATCACGTCAATATGAATATACAAGTATAGTCAACGGGCAAAATGCTTCCGCGGCATTGAAATCATAAAGAAAACAAGAGGGAATTTAATAAAAACCGGGTGACAAAAGGATTATGTTACTGTATAATCATCTACTGTACGGGTATCGCTTTATTTTCTAATTGGAGGAAAATGAATGGATTTATTAGCCGCGTTTAAGCTTCTGGGCGGTCTTGCCTTGTTCCTTTTCGGTATGAAAATGATGTCGGAAGGCCTCGAACGCGCCGCCGGAGACAGGCT
>CAZSMH010000013.1:0-1282 GCA_964607965.1 uncultured Christensenellaceae bacterium | reverse complement strand
TTCTTACCGTTTTTATTAAAAAGCGTACAGTATCACGCATAGGCGAGATAATACTTGGTTTCGGCGTACTGTTTGTCGGCATGGCGATTATGTCCGATGCTATGGCCCCTCTTAAAGACGATGCGGGCTTTCAAAACCTTCTTCTTAATTTCAGCAATCCTCTTATAGGCATACTCGCAGGCGCGCTTTTCACGGCAGTAATTCAAAGTTCTTCCGCATCGATAGGTATACTGCAGACTTTTGCCGGCCTTGGGCTTATTGATCTAAGCTCTTCCGCCTATGTACTGCTTGGTATGAATATAGGTACGTGCATAACGGCTATACTTGCCTCCATTGGCACAAGCCAGAACTCAAAACGCGCGGCAGGCATACATTTGATGTTTAATATAATAGGTGTGCTGATTTTTATCGGTGTGCTGGCCGTATTGCCCGATATTACCGGGTTTGTTAAATCGCTCTCGCCAGATAATCCTGAGCGACAAATCGCTAATTTTCACTTGTTGTTTAATCTATGCGTAGCCGCATTGCTTTTCCCGTTTGCTCCTCTTATGGTAAGGATAATAAAACGCATAATACCCGAAAAACGCTCTGCTGATGAGGTGGAAAAGCGGCTGGTTTTTCTTGATGCGCGCATTGTACAAACACCTGCCATCGTATTAAGCCAGTCATTAAAAGAAATAAAGCGCATGGGCGATATAGCCGCCGATAACATGCAGCGTGCAACGGAAGCATTTTTTGACCGCAATGAGTCAAAGGCGCACCGCGTACTTGAGGTGGAAAAAACGATAGACTACTTAACTCACCATATCACGGAGTATTTAATCGAGTTCCGCGGTATGGAGATTTCCGAAAACGACCTTAAGATTTTGGGCGGCCTGCATCACGTAGTAATTGATATGGAGCGCGTAGGAGACTTGGCCGAAAATATTGCCGAGTTCTCGATTTCTCTTACCGAAAGGAAGTCTAAATTCAGCGATGAGGCTGACGCGGAGCTCCGCACTATGACGGACAAGGCATTGGATACTCTCCGAAAAAGCATTGAAGCTTTTGCAAAACGCGATAAATCGCTTCTTGCCGAGGTGGACAAGCTTGAACAGGAAGTTGACGATATGAAGAAACAATATCTTGATAACCATATTGAGCGGCTGCAAAGCAAGTTCTGCGATCCGCAAGTTGGCGTTGTGTTTACCAATATGGTAGCAACGCTTGAGCGTGTCGCCGACCATGCAACCAACATTGCGTTTTCCATCGCCGATTGATAAGACTATATTTTTTTAATTAT
>CAZSMH010000012.1:2269-31430 GCA_964607965.1 uncultured Christensenellaceae bacterium | reverse complement strand
GCTATATTTGTATTAATAATATCTGTATCTTTTTTTATATCAGATTCAATAAAACGACCGCAAATGCCAGCCCCGGCATTATTGATAAATACGCTTATATACAAGCCTTCAATTTGTTTAAACAACTCAACGGCAGCGTACGGATTGGACAAATCTATTTGTATTGCCCTTGTTTTAATACCAAACTCGTTTTCCAGCTGCACTGCAATACTGTTTAGCCTTTGAATATCCCGCGAAACAAGTATTACGTTATACCCGTTTCTCGCAAGTATAAAAACAAATTCTTTTCCTATGCCTGACGATGCGCCTGTAACCAGCGCCCATTTTTGGCTGTTCATCGTATACCTTCTTTCACCGCTTTATTAAAACACCAAAAGAGAAATAATAGGTATTGTAATAAGAGACAGCAGTGTGCTTATTATGACAAGCTGAGATCCCAATACAGCGTCTGCCCCGTGTTTTTGCGCCAGTATTGCCACCATTGCCCCCGCGGGCATTGCCGTTATAACAACGGACACTCCAAGCACCAAGCCGGATATACCTATCCAGCTTAAAACTAGATAAACAGCGGCGGGGATAATCAGCAGCCTTATTATTGAATATATATACGGTCTTACGCCAATCAAAACCTTCTTTAATTCCGCACCTGCCAGTATCATGCCTATTACTATCATTGATAAGGGCGTTTGTGTTCCGCCTATAGTATCAATAATTTCATTGGCAAACAAAGGCAGAGAAATTTTAAGCATTAGCAGAATAAGGCCTATTATTGTTGAAAATAAAGGCATATTGATAAACAGTTTTTTGTCAAAGCCCTTTTTTCCCCCGCCGGTTAGCAGCATTGGAGTGACAGCGTAAAGCAGCAAATGCATGGGTATTGAATAAAGCGATGCGTATAAAAAGCCTTGTGTTCCGAAAAAAACTAAACACACCGGCCAGCCCATAAAACCATAGTTATTAAAGAAAAGCGCACCGCGGTAAACAGCTGTTTCTTCTGGACTACGTGTCCTTAAAGCACGAGTAAACGGAAAACAAAGCAATAAAGTTGCCGTTAACACGCAGACTGAAATAAGCATTAATATAAACATGTCTTCTTTTACCGTTTCGAATTCGGCTTTGCTTATGCCCGATATTATGCTTGCGGGCACGGCTACGTTGAGAACCAGCTTTGATAAAAGGCTGGTATCGCTGTTCTTAGTAAATTTGCCGAAAACAAAACCTATTATAATCAGTATAAATATTGTGGCGATTTTCTCAAAAGCAAGTAGAATATTCATTGCCACATATTATCACCAAAACAGCGCTTTTTCAACGTTGAAAACTGTTTCGTCTATGCATTCTTTATGAACATGTGTTATAATCACTGCGCTATTATTATTATAAAGGCAGGTTTTATAATAACTATCGAGTTATTATTAGAAAATATGTACAATATATCCGTAACAGACGCGGCAAACCCAGACTTTGCAGAATTAATACGAGCGCTTGACGATGAATACTACGCTTTATATGGCGATGTAATACTTATGTATCGCCAGCAAAACAAAACAGACAATCTTTTGTGTGCCGTATTGGTTTACTGTGATGCAAAACCGGTTGCGTGCGGAGGGATACGGTTTTTTGATGATGAAACCGTTGAAATAAAACGAATCTTTGTGCAGGAAGAACACAGAAGGCGCGGCATTGCAAAGATGCTTATATGCCGGCTGGAAGAGGAAGCGGCAAAGCGAGGTTTTAAACGTGCCATACTGGAAACAGGCAACATAATGAAGGCGGCTCAGTCGCTGTATGTAAAGCTTGGTTACCGATATACAGAAAACTACGGAGCTTTTGCAGGCGATTCAAACTGCGTCTGCATGGAGAAAATGCTGGACTGAAATATTTAAACAATTCCGTTTATTGCGGCAACAACCAATGTTTACAGCACCTTTTTTAAGAAGCTTTTAAGCCTGTCGCTTTTTGGGCTGCCAAACAGCAATTCGGGTGAGTTTTCTTCTATAATTTTACCTTCGTCCATAAATATTGCGCGTGTTCCCACCTCGCGGGCAAAACCCATTTCGTGCGTTACCACGACCATTGTCATGCCGCCGCGTGCAAGAGATTTCATAACGTCAAGTACCTCTCCAACCATCTCCGGGTCGAGAGCGGAAGTCGGTTCGTCAAAAAGCATAACGTCCGGGTTCATGCAAAGAGCCCGCACTATGGCTATACGCTGTTTCTGTCCCCCGGAAAGCTGCGATGGATATGCATCGGCGCGGTCCGCAAGCCCTACTCGGTGCAGAAGCTCCATAGCCCTTTTTTCCGCCTGCTCTTTAGTTAGTTTCTGCAGTTTCATAGGCGCTATGGTCATGTTCTGCAATACTTTCATGTGCGGGAAAAGGTTGAACTGCTGAAACACCATGCCCATTTTCTGACGGTGAGTGTTTATATCAACTTTCGGGTCGGTTATATCTATTCCTTCAAAGAATACTTTGCCGCCCGTGGGCATCTCAAGAAGATTAAGACACCTTAAAAATGTTGACTTGCCTGAGCCCGAAGGACCTATAACCACCGCAACATCTCCTTTGTTTATATCTGTGGTTATACCGTCAAGCGCTTTTTGGGCTCCAAAATGTTTCTGCAAATCTTGCGTACGTATAAGAACATCAGTGGTCACTGCGCCTCAGCCTCCTTTCAAGCAGCGTTACGCAGCGTGAGAGCAGCATAACAAGCGTAAGATAAATAAGCGCGGCAGCAATCAGCGGCATAAACGCATTATATGTGCGCCCGACAATAATATACGCACCTTTAGTCAAATCCTGAAGCGCAATATAACCCACAACTGCGGTTTCTTTCAGCAGCACTATAAATTCGTTTGCAAGCGGGGGTATGCAATTTCTGAATGCCTGTGGCATTATAATATGCCACATGGTTTGTCCGTAGTTAAAGCCAAGGCTTCTTCCGGCTTCAAACTGTCCCTGCTCGATAGAAATAATCCCGCCTCGAAATATCTCTGCAACGTACGCGCCGGAGTTTATACCAAACGCCAGTATAGCTACAATAACGCCTTCAGTGCTTATAAAAATAACAAAGTAGAAAATCATAAGCTGCACAACAACCGGTGTACCGCGAATGACGGTTAAATAGAACTTGCAGATTGCATTGGCGATTTTCCATTTGCCTGTCTTATCGTGAGTGGAGCGGACTATTGATACTAAAAAACCAATTGCAATACCTATTATAGCTGCAAACAATGTAACAATTAACGTAATACCAAGACCGTTCCACATGTATAACCAGCGAGCATCCTTAATAAATGTGTCTGTAAATGTCTTTGAAATACTTTCCCAAAAATCGATCATGCGGTTATACTTCCTTGTTTTTAATAATAGAGCCGCCTTGTTCGGCGGCTCATACCATGCTAACTGTTATTAATAAATAATAAATACTTTATTCGGCGCTGATATACTTATCGAGAATTTCCTGTACCGTTCCGTCAGATATCAGTTCGTCAAGAGCTTTATTTATCTTATTAAGCAAATCTTCATTTTTCTTTGCTACAGCTATTGCATAATCTTCAACAACATATTCGGTTTCGAGTATTTTAAGGCCGGTGTTTTGCTCAACAAATACCCGTGCCGGTTCGTTATCAATAACGACAGCATCAACTTTGCCCTGCGTGAGCGCCAGTACTGCTTCCGCTCCCTTTGCATAGCGGGAAACTGCATCGTCGCCAAATTCATCACTGATATAAATATCCCCAGTTGTACTTTCCTGTACGCCTATTTTTTTGCCCGCAAGGTCGTCCGAAGTCGCGATATCAGAATCGTCAGAAACAATTATAACCTGTTTGCCTATAGCATATGTGGTTGAAAAGTTTACATTCTCAAGCCGATCTTCTGTTACAGTCAAGCCTGCCATACCGATATCAGCCCTGCCGGTCTGCACAGCGGCGATAATAGAGCCAAACTCCATATCACTTATTTCCAGCTCGAGTCCAAGCTTTCTGGCAATAGCATCTGCAATTTCTGCATCGATACCAACAATCTTTCCGCTTTCATGATACTCATAAGGCGGGAATTCAGCATTAGTAGCCATAATAAGCTTTCCGCTCGTTTGCGTACAAGCGATAAGAGCAAAAAGCATACAAAAGGCAAAAACTAAAACAAATATTGATTTTAAAACTTTCATTCTTTAATCTCCCAGAATTATATTATTTTCGAGACATATTATATTACACTTTATATGTATATTCAACTTTTAATATACGCAAAACTTTGATGACTGTTTTTACCGCCTTGCGGTTGAATAACATATCTTAATGATCTAATCAGCTTTGAACAAAAAACAGCCTGGTTCGTGAGCTTCAATCGCCCCGATGCTCATCAGAAATGAAGTGCAGATGGTTTTTCCGATAAAACGGTAGCCGCGTTTTTTAAGGTCGCCGTAAAGCGCCGCTCCGTCTTTAAAGCTGTATACATAGCTAAAAAAACTGCCCGGGTTTGAAAACTGCGCTGTGTGCAATCGCGCATTATGCAAAACGGCTTCAATCTTTCTTCTGTTGCGTATGATACCGCGGTCTTTCATAAGAAGGCTGACATCAGCTGCGTCAATTTGGGCTATTAGGGCGGGAACAAAACCCAGGAACGCTTTTCTGAAAGCATCGCGTTTGTAAAGCACGGTGCGCCAGGATAACCCGGCCTGAAAACACTCGAGACACAGCTTTTCGAAAAGTTCTGTATCGCTGTTTTTTACTCTTCCGTATTCATTGTCATGGTACGCCTGCATCAGCATATCATCCCCGCAAGCCCAGGAGCATCTTTTCATATTTTGCATTCTACCATATAAGCTAAAAAGGTGTTAATATTTATTTATGTTTATGATAAGATAATAAAAAACGGAGGCCGTTTGTGAAGGAATATTTGAGCAGGAGAGCTGCGGCAATAAAACCGTATACTGCGGGAGCCCAGCCGACAGGCAGCGGTATAATTAAGCTTAATACCAACGAAAACCCTTACCCGCCGTCGCCGAAAGTGTCTGAGGCTGTAAGCAGGTTCGAATCCGGAAAATTAAGGCTGTATCCACGCCCGGACGGCGGAGTTTTCAGAAAGGCAGCGGCAGATATAAACGGCTTGCCAGAAAGCTGCGTATTTTGCGGTAACGGGTCGGACGAAGTTCTGGGGTTTGCGTTTTATGCTTTTTTTCAAGACTTGGTGGTGTTTCCCGATATCACATACAGCTTTTACCCGGTATGGGCGGCTCTTTACGGCATTGATTATAAAACCGTACCGCTTGATGAACAATTTAACATTCCGGCAGATCAGCTTTGCGGCGGCGGTATCGTAATAGCAAATCCTAATGCGCCAACGGGGATAGCTCTTGAGCTTGAGCAAATAGAGTCTGTTTTAAAGCGCAACAGCGGCAGCGTGGTTATTGTGGACGAGGCATATGCAATATTCGGCGCGCAAAGCGCAGCGCCGCTTGTGGAAAAATATCCGAATCTGCTCGTGGTGACTACTCTTTCAAAATCTCACGGGCTCGCAGGGATGCGTGTTGCTTATGCATTAGGCCAGCCGCATTTGATTGAAGGGTTAGAGCGCATCAAGGACAGCTTTAATTCTTATCCTCTTGATTCTATTGCGCAGGCAGCGGCGGCAGCAGCTCTATACGATACGGAATATTCCATTAATGCCGCGCAAAGGATTGCAGCCACGCGCGAACGTACGGCAGAAAGCTTAACAAAGCTTGGGTTTAATGTGCTGCCTTCTTTGGCCAACTTCTTGTTTGCATCGCATGTTAATTTAAGCGCCGAAAATATAAAGCAATACCTTGAGGAAAATAAAATATATGTTCGCCATTTTAATAAGCCGCGCATAGAAAACTATCTGCGCATAAGTATAGGCACAGATGAGCAGATGGATGCCGTAATAAAAACACTGGGCAATTACTGTACCGGATAATCATAAAAAGGGCACAGAGCCCTTTTATATTTTAAACAAAGGCGTACTTAAGTATTTTTCTCCCCTGTCCGGGAAAATGCAGACGATAACGCCGCTGTCAATACGCTTTTCGACTCGGAGAGCCGCAAGCATAGCCGCTCCCGAGGACATGCCGCAGAATATGCCCTCTTCACGTACAATACGGCGCACCATATCGAACGCCTCTTCAGAATCAATCTCTATAGAAATGTCGACACGTGAGGGATCATAAATTTCCGGCACGATTGCTTCGCTCATATTTTTTAAACCCTGTATATAATGGCCGCGCACCGGCTGAGCCTCAACTATGCGTATTGCAGGGTTTAGCTCCTTTAGGCGTTTTGCCGTGCCCATCAGTGTTCCGGAGGTTCCGAGCGAGGAAACAAAGTGTGTAATGCGCCCTTCCGTGTCGCGTATCATTTCCTCCGCCGTTGTGGAGTAATGAGCAAGTTTATTATAACGGTTGGTAAATTGGTCGGGCATAAAGTATTTATCCGGATTTTTGGCAACCATTTCGCGCGCCTTGCGTATAGCCCCGTCGGTGCCGTCCTCTGCCGCCGTTAAAATCACGCGTCCGCCGAAAGCGGTTATCATTTTCTGACGCTCTATTGACACCGCGCTACTCATAACTATTACCACATCGTAGCCCTTTACAGCGCCTATCATTGCAAGAGCGATTCCGGTATTCCCCGATGTAGGCTCTATAATCGTTTTGCCTTTTATCAACGTGCCTTCTTCTTCCGCCTGCTCGATCATTTTAAGCGCAATACGGTCTTTTATGCTGCCCGTGGGATTGGTGCCCTCTACCTTTGCGTATATTTCAACGCCTGTTTTTGACGACAGCTTTCTTATCCGAACCAACGGAGTGTTGCCTATTGTATCAAGTATGTCTGCGTGAATGTTCATATTGCTCCTCTTTCTGTCATGTTATTACAGCCATTCAGGGCGTGTGTAAGGCGTTATTTCAATTTTTTCCGTGCTGCATTCCGGATGCGTAGTAAAAAACACTGATAGCGCCTCTTTTGTGCCGCTTATATATTTTAACGGTATGCCTTCTTCTTTTTCCAGTTCCTTAACCATATCGTAGCTTAAAGCCAGCTCCTCGCCTGTTGTTTCCTTGCCAATATTAGTATTTAATACAATTCCGTCGGCAAGCAGCCTTGCGCTTTTCTGTATGCGTTTTATACTGTCGCTTATCCGGGCAGTGCTCTCTTGAAACGGACGGCAGGCATTAACAACAAAAAGCACTTCGCAATCAGCCCGAACCGCATCAAAATGATTTTTTAAGCTGCCCAGCGCAGCCGCGCCCACAGGGTCGCCGCCGCAGTCGAAAACTGCGTATCCTTCAACAAACGAAGCATATACTTCTGGCGGCAGTGCGGGTATATCAACTGCAGTATTGGCAAATACGGGCGATATAACGCGTATACCGCTGTTGTTTAACATGACAGTATGCTCCGAAGAACGAAAATACGGATTGACAATATCAAGATCTATAAGAGTTACGTTCTTTTTTGTGCGAGACAACATAAGAGCTATATTCAATGATAGCTCAGTTTTGCCGCTGCCGTAATTGCCAAACAGCACCGTGATACGCTTCATTACCCCCCCAATCATTACAAACGCCGTTTCGTATATAGTTTATGCGCAAAGCGCATTTCTGTCCAAAGTAATATCACATAAAACGATATAATACAATACTCCGCCCAAATATCAGTATAGTTTATCATACTTGCGGCGGATTTTAAAATTGTAATTTTGTTTTAAATATGAGAAAGGCGAAGCCCGTGCTTAGCTAATTGTAACAGTCACCATGGATACGCTGGACGAAAAATTATTGTCCGCAAACCCCAAAGGAAGATCGAATCTTACATCAAGAGAATAAGTGCCTTCAGACAATCCTTCAAGGTTTACATACGGGACTATGTCTTCAAAACGAAGAGACGGTAGCTGCGAGATTCCCGCCAGCACAGTAACATCTACATATTTTACGGAAAGACGTGCAGTTTTGCCTCCGGCAAGGTTTTTGGTGCGTATCTCGACTTTTCTAAACTCTTTGGTCTCCATTTTCTCACGAATATTAATAAACAGCCTTGCCTTATCGGGGGTAAGTAAGCGTATACCTTGAGGCAGCTGATAGTCGAGCAGCACAACAACACTGGCATTTTCTCCGCTTCTAATATTGTACGGCACCAGATTTATCGAAGATATATCCTTAAGCATATCAGGTTCTCCCGCGATTACGACTTCGCTGGGCGAGCAGACGATATCAACGATTTCATATCCGGGAGCGATATCGTTCTGGCCGAATACCGATGCTGTAACATCTATAGGCACGGTTTTTTTGCGGAGAACGTCAAGGCTTACAATAACCGAGGGAGATGATTCGGTAAATAATGTTTTATCAACTGTATTGCCCTCTTTATCCAGCAATTCAACGTCAACACTTCTGCTGTAACCTTCGGTTAAACCGTCAAGCTCCGCAACACATACAGCATTGGTAACTTTTTCAACATCTATTCGCGGACCGGATATGTTTATTATATTCGGATTAATTACGGGAGTATCCGCATAATAACCTTGCGCGACAGAGCCTGCTTCAACAAATTTGACAGGGATTTGCTTAGTAACGTAGTCGTCAATATAGAGCGTTACCGTTTCAGGAGAACTGATAACCCGGCCATACGTAGTTTGGGCTGTAATCGTTAATACATTATAACCTCTCCTGTTAACCGTAGAAAGGTCTACAAATGCCCGGACATTATCCTTGGAAACGTCTTTCAACTCGCTTTGTCTTACTTCAACACGAACATTTACGTTTTCAATAACCTCTGATAGGCTGTCAGATATATCAAAGCCTTTGGACATAAGTTCGCTAGTATTCGTATATCTTACCGGAATATCGTCTACTATAATTTCGCGCTGCGGATTGGTCTCCGCCAGCACGTAACTCCAGAGAATCACTGCAAACAGCAAGGCCATTATTTTGAGCACTAAATTTTTGCGCACAAGATTCCACAAAAAAACAAATATCTTTTTAATGCTCCTCACGTCCTTTCCGTTTGAGACGAAGGCCTTTGTGTTTTGCCGTTTGTTTAACCATGTAAAGATCTTCAAGAAGATCTCTTATTGCTTTAGGATCAAGATACCGTATTAGCTTGCCGTCTTGCGCGAGAGATATTACGCCGGTCTCCTCCGATACTATAAGGGTAACACTGTCTGATATTTCAGACACTCCAAGCGCGGCGCGATGCCTTGTTCCAAGGTCTTGGCCTATTTGTTTATTGTCGCTTAACGGCAAAAAGCATCCGGCTGCTTCTATTATATCGTCCCTTATTATAACCGCGCCGTCATGCAACGGCGAGTTGGTGAAAAAAAGGTTTTCAAGAAGTTCGGAAGAAATTATGGCACCTATGCGAGTACCGCTCTCGATAACATCTTTAAGCCCGGTAGTTCTTTCAAAAACAATAAGTGCTCCGACACGCTTTTTTGAAAGATTTAAAATTGCTTTTTGAACGTTTTCGACGTTTTCATGAGCATTGCCAATTTGCGATGAAACAAGCTCAAGCCGTCCGCGCCCCAGACGCGCAAGAGCCCGCCTGATTTCCGGATGAAAAAGTATAACGATTACCATTGCGCCGGCAGTCAATACATAATTTAACAGCCATGTAATACCGACGAGACCTAAAAAATCGGTAACCCAAGCAGCCAAGAGTATTATACCGAGGCCTTTTAATACCTGCATCGCACGCGTTTTGGATGTCAGTTTTAGCAGCCAGTAAATAACAACAAATAAAAGAACTATATCTATTAAGTCGGTAAAGTAGAATTCAGTTATGCTGTTGGCTATGGCATTGATAATCTGTTCCAAAAACTAGCACCCTTTTGTTATATTCTATATAAAAATAACTATATCAAGTATATATGATGATATATGATATCACTATTGACCATATTATAAACGATTTTATAGAAAATTCATATCAAAAATATACGAATATACTATAAATAATAAATAAAATACGTACATTCTTTCTAATCATTGAGCACGCTTGATGATATTTGGTATCTGCTGTATAATTAATATATGCATAAAAGCTTAAAACAGCTGAAAAATGAGGTTGCACAGTGTCAGCAATGCGGCCTTTATAAATTAAGGCAAAATACAGTTTTTGGCGAGGGAAATCCGGCAGCGGACATTATGCTTATCGGCGAAGGCCCCGGACGGGATGAAGACCTGCTTGGTCGTCCGTTTGTTGGCAAGGCAGGCAAGCTGCTTGATAAAATGCTTAACTGCATAGGTTTAACGCGAAACGATGTATATATAGCAAACATTATTAAATGCAGACCGCCCTCGAACCGTGATCCGCAACCCGAAGAGGCAGCGGCATGTATAGGTTATCTGCGCTCGCAAGTAGCCTTGATAAAGCCTCGCATTATAGTTTGTCTGGGGCGGGTGTCGGCTAAGCATATTCTAGGCAAGGATATTAAAATAATGCGCGACAGAGGAGAATGGCATGAAGTAAAAGGTTTTTATATTATGCCTACTTTCCACCCTGCCGCGCTTTTGAGAAACGAGCTTCTTAAAAAGGATGCTTATAAAGATTTGCTGGCAATCCGTAAAAAATACGACGAAATTAAAACAGGCGTAAATGAACAAACTTGAGTATATTTTTTCTGATGTAATAATAGAAGCGCGCAAATTCGGCAAAACGCAAAGGGACATTGTTTTTGGTGAAGGCAAAAAAAATGCCGCCATTATGCTTATAGGCGAAGCGCCGGGAGCGGAAGAAACGCGTCTTTCGCGGCCTTTTGTAGGGCGTGCCGGTAAAAATCTCGATGCCTTTCTTAACATATTGGGGCTTTGCCGCAGCGATATATATATAACCAATGTCGTAAAATTCCGCCCTTGTGTTGTAAGCGCTAAAGGAACGCTCTCAAACCGCCCTCCGGCAAAGGATGAGATAAAAGCAATGCTGCCTTATCTTTTGCAGGAAATAGAGGCGATATGCCCGCAAGTTGTTATAACGCTGGGGAACGTTCCGCTAAAATGCCTGCTTGGAGAAGACAAGAAAATAGGCGAGTGCCATGCTGTGCCTGCCGATGCTTTTGCGCTTTCGCATAAATTTACATTATTTCCGCTTTATCATCCCGCAAGCGTTATATATAACAGTAAGCTAAAACCGATATACGAAAACGATATCAATACATTAAAATTATTTTTAGAAGATTTAAGCATCTATAAAGAATGACGGAATATCCGAAACGAACAACCAAGAGGCACTATGAAACCAAAAAAAGTTTTATTTTTTGTTATTATACTACTGGCAGTGGCAGGCTGCGGGGCAGACAGGCAGCCTATACTGTCGCCGACGCCAACGGTAAATCAGCAGCAGCCAATAATAACGGACAGCGTTTCGTTGCCTGCGTTATCGGATGACGGTTTACATACTGCCCCTTTAGAAACGCCTTTACAAACGCAGGAATACAATGACATTTGCTATATATCCGGAGATGGAGTGCGTGTTCGCGCACAGGCAAACGTTGATTCGCAGATTTTGTGCAGCCTGTCCTATGGGACACAGCTTACAAAAACACAAGAGGTACAAGGATGGTCAAAAGTGAAGTATGGTGATATATCAGGCTATGTGCGAAACGACTATTTAAGCGACACTGAGCCTAAGCCGCGTGAGTCTGTACCGTCAAAGCTTAACAATCCAAAAATAGTGGTAAAAAAGTCTTTGAGGCTGCTTGAACTGTGGGACGGCGATTCGCTTGTCGGCAGTTACCCTGTAGGCCTTGGATTTTCTCCTGAGGGGCATAAGCAAAAGGAGGGAGACGGCAAAACGCCGGAGGGCGAGTATTACGTGTGTTCGCGCAACAGCAACAGCAATTTCTATTTATCGCTGGGACTATCATATCCTAACAAGCAAGACGCGCAGGACGCGCTGGATGACGGACGTATTGACAGGCGCACATATGAGAGGATTAAAACCAAAATAGAAAGCAAGGAAAAGCCTTCTTGGGACACCCCCTTGGGCGGTGAAATAATGATACACGGGCATGGCAGCGACCGTGACTGGACGGCAGGCTGCGTTGCCGTGAATGATGATATTATGGATATACTTTGGGCTGTGTGTCCCCGAGGGACGCCGGTTTTGATACTCCCATAAACTGATAATACTCATAAATAAAAAACGCCTTCCGCATCATAATCGGAAGGCGTTAAACAACATTATTTAGACAGTACCTCTATAGCCTTTTGCGCTACGTTGTCTACAGTGAACCCGAACGCTTCGAAGAGCTTGGGCGCAGGGCCCGACGCTCCGAAGCTGTCAATCGCAATTATCTCGCCTTTAGGGCCGGCATATTTATGCCAGCCAAACGAGCTGCCGGCCTCAACGACTACGCGCCTGTCAAGCGAATCCGGAAGAACGCTTTGTTTATATGAGTTGCTCTGCTGCTCAAAAACCTCTATGCAGGGCATCGAAACAACGCGTACGCTTATACCTTCGTCCCACAGTTTTTTCGCTGCGTCCATGCACAGCTTAACCTCGCTGCCTGTACCTATAAGAACGACTGCCGGATCTTCACCGAAGTCGGCAAGCACATATCCACCTTTTTGCGCTGATTTATTTGTCTGCTCATAAAGAGGCAAAGTCTGGCGTGAAAGCGCTATTACCGACGGGCCTTTGGCGGCAAGCGCACATATATATGCAGCGGCTGTTTCTTTGGAATCTGCCGGACGCCACATAAAAGTATTGGGAGTGGCGCGCATACAGGCAAGCTGTTCTATAGGCTGGTGCGTCGGTCCGTCCTCGCCGACGCCTATGCTGTCATGTGTCATCACATATATAACGGGAAGCTGCATAAGGGCGGACATACGAACTGCATTTTTTAAATAGTCGGTAAACACAAAGAACGTTGCAACGTAAGGGATTAAGCCTCCGTGAAGAGCAAGCCCGTTTGCAATGGCTGCCATGGCAAACTCGCGTACGCCGAAATGTACATTTCTGCCTTCGCGGCAATCGGGCGCATAATACGATGAAGATTTTAGCACGGAGTTATTTGAAGGACCAAGGTCTGCACTGCCGCCGAATAGCCCCGGCAGTTTTTCGGCAAGCCGGTTTAGTATAATGCCAGAAGACTGGCGTGTAGCCAGCGGTTTTTCAAACTCGTAAAGCGATTTATCAGCCAGCACATCGCTGCCGATAGGGCTAAAGTATTTATTCCACAGCGCCGCCATATCGGGGTGAGCCTTTTTATATTCGCAGAACATATCGTCCCAGGCTTTTTTGCTTGATTCAAAGCCTTTCTGCAAATTATTTACTTCTTCTTTTACAGCATCAGGAACAAAAAAACTTTCCTCATACGGCCATTTTAAAGTCTTCTTAAGAGCCTTTATATTCTCGTCTCCCAGAGGCGCTCCGTGGCAGGAAGCACTTCCCTGAACAGCAGGACATCCATAGCCGATGTCGGTGCTTATCATTATTATTGACGGTTTTTGAGTTTCTGCCTTGGCGGCGGCAATAGCCGCAGAAATTCCGTTGATGTCGTTATTGCCGTCTTCTACCGACAGTACCTGCCAGCCGTAAGCTTCGAAACGCTTTGAAACGTCCTCTGTAAAAGCAAAATCCGTCGAGCCTTCGATTGTGATATTGTTGCTGTCGTATAGCAGTATCAGCTTGCCAAGCTTTAGCGTACCCGCCAAAGAGCAGGCTTCGGAGGCCACGCCCTCCATAAGGCAGCCGTCGCCAGAGAGCGCATATGTATAATGGTCAACCACAGGGAAACCTTCCTTGTTGAATACGGCGGCAAGATGAGATTCCGCCATTGCCATCCCCACGGCGTTGGCAATTCCCTGGCCTAGCGGACCGGTTGTAGTCTCGATACCGGGCAGATGGCCGTGCTCCGGATGACCGGCTGTTTTTGAACCATATTGGCGAAATTCTTTTATATCCTCAATACTTACATCATATCCGAAAACATGAAGCAGAGAGTAAAGCAGCATTGAGCCGTGGCCTGCCGACAGCACAAACCTGTCTCTGTCCGGCCAGTCCGGGCATTTAGGATTATGTTTCAAGTGCCGCGCAAACAGAGTATAAGCCATTGGCGCTGCCCCCAGCGGCAGACCGGGATGTCCGCTGTTGGCTTTCTGCACGCCTTCAGCCGCCAGTATTCGCATAGTGTTAATTGTCAGGTTTTCCGTCTTGTTCATTATATACCCTCCTGTTTTATACTACGGTTACCCATTTTAATCTTTTCTATAACTGATATTATAGTGCCATAATGACAATTTAACAACAATAAAACCACCTGCAGTAAAAGCAGCAATGCCGGTTCTGAATAAAAGCAGCAATAGCAATAGGTTTATTTGCAGCTGCAAACTCATTTTCTCCGTGATAATGAAAGAAACCGCACCAGATTTAGAAGCGTAACAAGGGTGGCCGCAACATAAGTGAGTGCGGCGGCGGTAAGCATTTTCTTTGCACCGTAGCGCTCTTCGTCCGTTAGAATATGCTGGGCGTCAATTGCCGCAAGCGCACGCCGGGATGCGTTAAACTCCACGGGCAGCGTTACAAGCTGGAAAATAAAAATTCCCAGGAAGATATAAACGGCAACAGTCAGCGTACCGGCAAAACCCATAAGCATGCCTATTATAAGCACCGGCCACAGGAGCGAAGAAGCGATGCTGATAACAGGCGCCATAGCGCTTCGTATAGAAAGAGGAAAATAACCTTCGCCGTGCTGCAGGGCGTGACCGGATTCGTGCGCCGCTATTGCCACAGCAGCAATTGAACTTCCTGAATAATTAGGCTGTGATAAATTCACTGTCTTTTTTCTAGGGTTGTAGTTATCAGACAGCATTCCCGACGCCGATTCGATACGCACATCTGAAAGTCCGCCTGCCGCCAGTATGCGTGCGGCGGCTTCGCGCCCTGATATGCCGCTTGAAACCCCTATGCCGGAATAAGTCTTATACGCGCGCGAAACTTTGGACTGCGCCCATATTGCTACTATGATTCCCGGCAGAATAAGCAGCATAGTCCAATCCCAGTATAAAAAAGAAAAATAACCAAACATAATTACACCTCTTAAAAGCCTGCCATTTTTAAAGGCATATTCAGCGCGGCAGCTGCCCGCGGCAATGCAAGCTTTGCCACTGCTCCTGTGATGGTTCCCGATACGGCGCCGACAATAAGCAGCACAAACCCGTACAAAAACAATCCTGTCTCTCCCGTAACAAGAACCGCCGCGAATACCTGTGCCATATTATGCACACAAGCGCCTATCATTGAAACGCCTACAATAGAAAGCGATTTTAAACAGCGCAGCGCAAAATACATAGCCAGCGTGCTAAGCAGCGCGCCGGGAGCAGAATATACAAACATCCCTAAACCTCCGAAGAATAAGGATGCAAGCAGCGTGCGCAGTATGCCTATGATAAGCGCAGACGAAAGCGAAAAGCAGCAGAGAAACATAGAAACTATATTCGCAAGGCCAAGCTTTACACCCGGTATAGGCAGAGGCACAAGCGCGCCTATCATGCTTTCGGCAACCGCCAATGCGGCAGACAGCGCAAGCAGCGCTCCAAAAACCGCTGCGCGTTTTGCGTTATTCCGCAACGGCGTCCACCCCGCTTTGCCCTGTTACTGTAACGGATATTCTGTTAGGCAGGCAGGCCATACTGCTGCCCGGACGGTCAAGAAAACCGGCGTGTACACATTCCTGACCCGGGCAGTCTGATTCTGCGAAACAAATCGCGCCGTTCCGTACTTCAAATGTTATGCTGTCTACCCTAAAGCTCTTATTACCATCAAGCTGTACCTGCTTTATTATATTGCCGTCCTTGCGTATAATAGCGGTTTGCGGTGTACCGCCTCCGAAGAACAATAATATGCCAGCTGCAGCAGCTGCGACTATACACACAAACAATATTGCGTCAGCTTTTAATAGTATATGTTTCATTGGTTATCTCAATACTCTCTTTCAGTCCGTCTGTAATATATATTTCCTCCGTATCAGTGATAAAAACAGCGTCCACGGTTTCTATCCGTTCGGCGAGAGCCATACCGTCTTTACGCCCCATAACAAACAAAGCGGTGGAAAGCGCATCGGCCAAAGTGCTGTTTTCGCAGACTACAGTAACGGCGAGAAGCCCGTTTTGTACAGGATAGCCTGTGCTGGGATCAAAAATGTGGTGATACTTTTTACCGTCTCTTTCAAAATAGCGCTCGTAATTACCTGAAGTTACCACCGACTTATTGCTTACGTTGATTACTGCGGCGTACTCACCTGGCTGTCCTTGAGGGTCGCGTATTCCTATCAGCCAGTCTTTACCGTCTGTTCGGGAGCCGAAAGCGTAAATATTGCCGCCCAGGTTTATAAGTGCGCTGTTAATGCCGTGCTTTTTATATATTTCTGTCGCAAGGTCGGCGGCGTAACCTTTTGCTATACCGCCCAGATCCAATATCATGCCCTCTTTGGTAAGAGATGCTTTATTGCCGTCCAAAGTAACGTTATTATAATCTACCAACTCCAAAGCGTCCTGCAATTCTTTTGGTGAGGGCACTTTGGGGTTGCCGGAAATATCCCAAAGCAAACTAACGGGACCTATGGTTGGTTCGAACGAACCGTCTGTCAGCGCCGCTATATCAAGAGAAGTCTTGATAAGCGCTAAAGCCTCGCCGTTTATTTGCACGGCTTTGGGAGCGGCGAAATCAATTGAGCTTATAAAGGTGCCGTCTGTTGCGTATTCGCGTGTAATCCGCTGCAGCATGGCGTTTACCTCGGCTATTGCCTCGTCTTTTCGGCTGCCATATACCTGCTGAGAACAAACAGAGTCAAGAGCAAAAATTTCGCTTGTTTTTACCGGAGCACATGATGCCAGCAGCACCAGAATAAAAAGCACCGAAATAAAAATAGTTTTTTTCATATGGTTATTATAGACTGCAGTATGGCAACGCGCAACAGTGCGAACGCTTATCATCAGAGACAAAAACTTAAAATTATTGTAAATAAAGCAGAGCGCTGCATTGACAAAATAAAAAGGCTGCGTTATAAGAAAATATTAGACTTACACGAATTTCGAGACTTATACGAATTTCGGTCAACAGTGTCGGAAAGGGAAAAGTAATGTTAAAGCTGCTGCGGTACTTAAAACCGTATAAATGGCCGGCGTTTTTTGTTATATTGATGACAACTGTACAATCGCTGTGCCAGCTGTATCTGCCGACGCTCATGTCTGATATTGTCAACAAAGGCGTTATAGGAAAGAGCGTAACACTTATTATAAACACAGGCCTTACAATGCTCGGGTTTTCTTTGATTGTAGCAGTTTGTACTATTATGGTACGTTTGTTTGCTATAAAAACGGCGGCGGGATTTGCGCGCGATATACGGCATGATGTATTTAGAACAGTGGAGTCGTACTCGTTAAATGAATTTGACAAAATACCAACCGCATCGCTTATAACACGTTCCACCAACGATATCACACAGGTCCAGAATGCCATGATGATGGTATTAACAATGCTTGTTTCGGCGCCGATAATGTGTGCCGGAGGCATAATCATGGCGCTTGGGAAAAACGCGGGGCTTTCGTGGCTTATTGCGTTGCTGATTTTTTTGCTGTCGGCGCTTGTGCTTATTATTGCGATAAAAGTTATGCCTCTTTTCAAATCGCTCCAAAAGAAAATTGACAGAATCAATCTGATACTTCGGGAAAGGCTTACCGGAATACGTGTGATACGGGCGTTTAACAAAACAGAATATGAGCAGAAGCGTTTTAACAATGCGAATAAGGATTTGACTGACACTTCCGTATTGGCTTTTCGCTGGATGGGTGCGCTTATGCCTTCAATTCTCATGTTCTTAAATTTTGCCACTGTGGCGGTAATATGGTTCGGTGGCATAAAAGTAAGTCAGGGTGATATGCAGGTTGGCGACTTAATGGCGTTTCAGCAGTACGTAATGCAGGTTATGTTTGCTGTAATCACGGCAACAATGATGATTGTGATGCTGCCGCGCGCATCTGCGTCTGCAGTACGCATTGTAGAGGTGCTGCAGCAAAAGCCGACAGTATTAGACATAACCGACAAAGTACCTGCCGCAGCAAAGCAAGGCTGCGTAGAGTTTAAAAATGTCAGCTTTTATTATGACGGCGCCTTGGCCCCCGCGCTTTCAAATATAAACCTTAAAGCGCAGCCCGGCCAGATAACGGCTATAATCGGCGGAACCGGCGCCGGAAAATCAACTCTTATCAAGCTCATACCTCGTTTTTACGATGTAAGCGAAGGCTGCGTTTTAGTCAACGGTGTGGATGTTAAGGACTATCCGAAGGCGGATTTGCGTAAAAAAATTGGGTACGTGCCCCAAAAAGCGAGTTTGGTAAGCGGCAGCGTGGCGGACAATCTTCGTTTCGGGAGAACAGAAGCCAACGATGAAGAATTAATAACCGCGCTAAAAACCGCTCAGGCATATGATTTTGTATCGGAGCTCGAAGGCGGGCTTTATGCAAAAGTATCTCAGGACGGAAGCAACTTTTCCGGAGGTCAGAAACAGCGCTTATCGATTGCGCGGGCGCTTGTGCGCCGCCCTCAAATATATATTTTTGACGACAGCTTTTCCGCGCTTGACTATAGGACTGACCTTTTGCTTAGGCAGGCACTTTTAAGGCAGATAAAGCACGCGTCAGTGTTCATAGTGGCGCAGCGCGTAAGCACCGTAATGAATGCTGACAACATAATAGTTCTCGATCAGGGGCAGATAATCGGCCAGGGCAGGCACGATTTGCTTATGAAAAGCTGCAAGACATACCGTGAAATAGTAGAGTCCCAGCTTAATTCGGAGGAGATGGCATGAGCAGGATTGGCGCTGCGGGAAAGGCTAAAATTCCTATAGGCAGGCCTCCGGGCCCGGGAGGCCGCGGTCGGGGCATGCATGCGGCTATAGAAAAGCCAAAAGATTTCCGAACAAGCTTTTTAAGATTAGTGCGTTATTTAGCACGGCATAAAATATCGCTTGTTATTATCATAATACTGGCGGCAGGCAGTACGGTTTTTTCAATATTCGGCCCGAAAACTCTTGGGGCTGCAACGACAGAGCTGTTTTCTCCTTCTGCGGCACAGGTGCAGGCTTACAGCAGACTGGAATCGGCATTGCCTTTTGATATAGCAAAGCAGTTAAAAAGCGGCGCAATCGATGCGCAGCAGGCATTATCAATGGCGGTTGAAAATGCTGATGACCAGCAAAAACAGGTTCTGCTTTCTGCGGCGGCTGCGTTAAAAGAGGCAGAAGTATTGACAATCGATTTTGGCAAAATAGGCGGAATTTTATTAACTGTAATGGCTTTGTATCTTATAAGCAGCATTTTTTCGTTTGTTATGCAGTTTGTACTCGCTAAGACTTCGCAGACTATTGTGTATGATATGCGGCGCGAGGTAAGCGAAAAACTTTCAAAACTGCCTCTTAAATATTTTGACAGCCGTACTCACGGCGAGACCCTTTCGCGTGTAACCAACGATATTGATACGATATCAACATCGCTTTCTCAGGGTATAAGCGAGATAATAACATCGGTTACTATGCTTATAGGCATTACGGTAATGATGTTTTCTATATCATGGATAATAACAATTGTATGCCTGTTGATTTTGCCGGCAAGCTTTATTCTAACGCAGATGGTAATAAAAAGGTCCCAAAAACATTTTAAAGGGCAGCAGGAACAGCTTGGGCACTTAAGCGGTCATGTGGAGGAAATGTATTCTGCGCATATAATCGTAAAGGCTTACGGCAAGGAAGATGACAATATAAAAGAATTTGACGGAATTAACAATAAGTTATACACAGCCGGTTGGAAAGCGCAGTTTATATCAGGCCTTATAATGCCGCTTATGCATTTTCTAAGCAATGTTTCATATGTGTTTGTATGTGTTATCGGCGGTATTATGGTAATAGACGGGCGCATAAACGTGGGTGAGGTACAGGCTTTTATACAGTATTCGCGCAGGTTTACACAGCCAATAACTCAGGTGGCGCAGATATCCGGAGTGCTGCAGTCCACTATTGCCGCGGCCGAGAGAGTATTTGAACTGCTTGATGAAGAAGAGATGTCGCCGGATGCGCCCCATACAGTGCTGCCGGCCGCACAAGGAAGCGTAGAGTTTTCCAATGTGAGCTTTGGATACGAGCCCGGAAAGATTGTTATTAACGGCTTTAATCTTAAAGCTAATCCCGGAGACGTTGTAGCAATTGTAGGACCTACGGGTGCCGGAAAAACAACGCTTGTAAATCTGCTCATGCGTTTCTATGAGGTTGATGACGGAACGATTTTTGTGGACGGTGTAAATACCGCCGCAATGCCGCGGGAAGCCCTTCGCGATCGGTTCGGCATTGTGATGCAGGACACATGGCTGTTTGAAGGAACGGTGCTGGAGAATATCGCTTATGGCAAAGAAGGCGCAACTGAAGAACAAGTAATAAATGCCGCAAAAATGGCACACGCAGACCATTTTATACGGACGCTGCCCGGGGGTTATTCTGCGGCGCTGAGCCAGGACGCGTCAAATATATCGCAGGGGCAAAGACAACTGCTCTCCATAGCGCGTGCGCTGCTGGCAGACCCTCCTATACTGATACTCGATGAGGCTACGAGCAGCGTGGATACCCGCACCGAGGCTTACATACAAAACGCTATGATTGCGCTTATGAAGGGGCGTACCAGTTTTGTAATTGCTCATAGGCTTTCTACTATCCGCAAGGCATCCACGATACTGGTGATAAACGAAGGGAGAATAATAGAGCAGGGTACGCATGAACAGCTTCTTGGGCAGAATGGTTTTTATGCGCAGTTGTATTTAAGCCAGTTTGCAGGCGGAGCGGTATAGAGATTGTGTTTGCGAGAACATATTAAAACCGCAGAGCTTTTTTACAAGTGCATTTTTGTTTATAAATGCATGCTTATCTAAAATAATTTATATTTGTAAACAAAGTGTTAAATAGCCGAGTTATTAATATTTTAGACGCAACTTTTTAGTATTATTTTATCGATATGACCGTATAAAATGTGAGGCTAAAGACTATTTGAATTTATAGCGTGTATACAGCGGCGGCCTTGCAGGGGTAGGTAGAAAATGTTTAGAAAGATTTTTATAGGGCGTAACGGACCGGATCAACTTTCTCTTGCACTTGTGATTTTTTCGCTGTTGCTTAGTTTTGTGCCTTTTCAGTATATGTTTGTAATCACCCTCTTAATTACATCTGCGGCTATTTTTCGCATGTTCTCACGTAATATTCCTAAACGCCAAAAAGAGAATCTTGCTTTTCTGAGTATGGTTAATAAAATTAAATCGTGGTATTATAAAACTAAAGCAAGGGGACAGCAGCGTAAATATTACAAGATTTTTAAATGTCCCGTATGCGGTTTAAAACTGCGGGTGCCTCGCGGAAAAGGCAAGGTATCGATAAAGTGCTCAAAATGCAGCAATAAAATAATAAGAACTACTTAACGGCTAAAAAAACTTAAACAAGGGGTAATATGATGACAACGATTACAAAAGACATGACTATTTCGCAATTGCTTATGCTTGACCCGGGATGTGCCAAAATACTTATGGATGCCGGTATGCACTGTATAGGATGCCCGGCATCGGCGGGTGAGAGCATTGAGCAGGCGGCTGCTGTACACGGGCTTGATGCGGACAAGCTTGTCACTGATTTAAACGCATATTTTCAGAAAAATAAATAATTTTTAGGAGTGGGCAATGACAAAATACGAATGTACGGTATGCGGTTATGTTTACGATCCAAAAATAGGCGATCCTGATAACGGCGTTATGCCCGGCACAAAGTGGGAAGACGTACCCGAGGATTGGGTTTGCCCGCTCTGCGGAGCATCCAAGGATATGTTCGAGGCAGTATAAGTATCGGGGGTAAAAAATGCTTCCTGTTGAAATTGTAAGCGGAGTATACTGGGTTGGTGCGCATAACCCTGCTCTGCGTATTTTTGATGTTATCATGCGTACCGAGTGGGGAACATCGTATAACAGCTACCTTATTAAAGGAAACAAGAAAACAGCCGTTGTTGATGCTGTAAAAGACGGTTTCGCCGATGAACAGCTTGAGAAAATATCGGGCGTTTGTGACGCCGCATCAATTGATTACATAATATGCAATCACACCGAACCAGATCATTCAGGAGGGCTTTTAAGGCTGCTTGAAAAGGCACCGAAAGCTGTTGTAGTTTGTTCAAAACCAGCCAGCGTTTTTCTTCGCAACATACTAAACAGCAACTTCGAGTGCATGATTGTTGAAGACGGCGATACTCTTGAACTGGGAGGCAAAACGCTTAAATTTATCTCTGCTCCGTTCTTGCATTGGCCGGACTCTATTTTTACCTATGTGACGGAAGACGCAATATTGCTTTCGGGAGACGTCTATGGATTTCATTTTTCGGCTGAAAATGTTTTCGATGACTTAACGCCTTTAACCGAGGAGATGCGTAGGTCTCAAAAGTACTATTTTGACGTAATTATGGCTCCTTTCAAAAGCTATGTGCTGGATGCAGTTAAAAAAACACGAGCGCTGCATATAGACGTTATCGGGCCTTCGCACGGTCCGGTATTGCGCAGTTCGCCATGGGATGCTGTAGACAGATACGAGAGATGGGCATCTGACGTAAACTATATTAACGATCCCAAAAAGGTTTATATAGGCTATGTATCCTGCTACGGTTATACGAGATGTCTTGCAGAAGCTGTTGCGGAAGCGGTTAAAAGCAAAGGCTATGATGTTGAAATTGAAGACGTTTCAACAAAGGATGCTGCCGAATGCGCATCAAAGATTCATAAGTCTGATGCATTTGCGATAGGATCTCCCACTCTTAACCGCGATGCATTAAAGCCTGTTTGGGACGTTTTAACATCTGTATGTGCGCTGACAGTAAAGGGCAAAATAGCCGCGGCGTTCGGGTCTTTTGGATGGAGCGGAGAATCAATAAAGTTTTTAAGCGAGCGGCTTCGCGCAATCGGAGCTGACGTTGTGGGGACATGCAGCGCAAAGCTTCGCCCAGATGAAAAGGAAATTGCCGAAGCCCATAAGCTGGGGGAGCAGATTTGCAATGCTTTGGCTGAAAGAAGCGTATAGCCCTGCCGGAAAGCACTTAAAAGCTGTGGTATAAACCAATATACTTTAAAACTCTACGATATAAAGAAAGCGGAATAATCAGGCTTTAAATATTTTTGTATTATTGACGAAGGTATGGAAAACACCGGTTCTCCCGTAGTACCGGATGAAATCTCGTATTTGGCAAAAGCTATATGTAAACGTTCTTCATTTATGAAAAAAGCCGTGTCATCTGCAACGCCCGGAAAATCGCGAGGAGAAAACCGGGCGTCTTTGCTTATTGTTTCAAGTATAAATCGATCAATAACTTTTCGGTACAGCTGCGACGAGAAAAGCTCGTCAAGACACAGCATCACATTTTTTTTAAGGTCTACATTAAAATAATGAGTGTTCGGCATTCCTGTTCCGCCGTTATCCAGATCCGTTGTCAATCGCATTGAAAAAAGACCACAGCTGTTTTTTAGCTCGTAATCCACAACAAGTACACATACGTATTGGGACCACTGCTGAACCATTTTAGCATCCTGCCTGGCCTCCTTGCGTGCTTTCTCCACAATAGCTAAAATGTCGGCATTAAGAGAATCTTGAAACTCTTTGTCGGCAATATTGCTGATAATCGGTATCCGTATATCTTCAACTAGAATATCGCTTCCGCAAATGATAGTTTGTTCCGTAACTGCAGCGCATGGCAGCAGCGGCGCTTTGCAGCAAGATGCAAGAATAATCACCGCAGCAGCAACAATCGCTTTTTTCTGCATTTCCATACCCTTTCATATAAGTATGTCTTTATGAATATACTGCACAAAAGGAGTCTTATATGCATCTGCAGGAAAAAATATTTAAAGCTGCCTTTTCGGTGCTGTTGTCGGCAGCTGCGCTGGCATGGTCATCTTTGTTTGTAGATAATACGTCATGGTATCAGAGCCTGCAAAAGCCGCAGCTTGCGCCGCCCCCGATTATATTTAGCATAGTGTGGATAGTTTTGTATGCGCTTTTTGCCGCATCATTTGCGCTTATAATAATATGCGGGCACCCTACCAAAAGAATATACAAGTTGTACTTTATAACAGTTTTACTAAACACACTGTGGACATATTCATTCTTTTACCGTCAGAGCGCAACGGGAGCCATGTTTGTGCTTGGAATAATAATATTTTTTGCTTTAAGGCTTTTAGTAAACGTATATAGCGTCCATCGTACAGCTGCTTATTTGCTGATACCGTTTATTATATGGGTTGTATTTGCATTATATTTAAATTATGAACTAATTTTTTTAAACTAATTATGTTAAAAATCGAATTAAACTTGACAATTTTATTTAGCCACAACCTATTTTTTAGTGTTAAGCGTTTTGGCAGCCGCGCATAATTTAACCGGACTTACAAACAATAACCATAGAAAAACGAACACTAATACAGGAGGACAAATTATGAAGGCAACAGGTATTGTAAGGCGCATTGACGAGCTTGGCAGAATAGTTATACCCAAAGAAATTCGGCGTACTTTACGCATACGGGAGGGGGACCCGCTCGAAATATACACGGACAGGGAAGGCGGTATAATTTTAAAAAAATACTCTCCGATAGGCGAACTTGCCGCGTTTGCCAGGGATTTTGCCGAATCGCTCTCCGCAACGCTTGGCGTAACCACCGTTATTTGTGACAGAGATACTGTCCTTGCTGCAAGCGGTGATAATAAGCGCGATTATGCCGAACGCCCTGTAAGCGGTGCGCTTGAAGATGCTATGAATACACGAAAAATAATAAAAAATAACGATGCTGACAGTATTATTCCGCTTGTGAGCGGCGAAAACCAGGCATTGACCACTTCGCAGATTATTGCACCGATTGTAATGGATGGCCAGCCTATAGGCGCAATTGCGCTTACTGTGCGCGGCGGAAGCGTAAACGAGTCTGCGCAAAAGGCAGCGGAAGCTGCCGCAGGGTTTCTGGGAAAACAAATGGCCCAGTAAATGCCGTTATAAAGAAAATACGACAGGGGGAACAGCAAAAGTTTCCCCATTTTTTTAATTATAAATAATTGATGCTAATTATAAACAAAAATTCATAAAAGGTTAATACAATATTTTGACTTATTAATATATATATATTATAATTATAGTGAAAATAATAAAAATATGGAATTTGTCATTAATGATAATATATTCCACAACAAAACATACAATTTATTTAAGTCGGGCTCTAAATAGTAATTTGAGCCGTTAAACAGGAGTGCGATGCCGTTGTGGTGAACAGGAAAAAGTATGCATATACTTATTACAGGTAATTTAACTTCAATTGTACGGGAACTGAGCTTTCAGCTATGTGCGGTAAACAAACTGGTTTTTGCTGCAGAAAAATTTGATAACAAGCTTTTGCATAAAAGGGCAGCTTCTTATTCATATTCGCCTAAAGATAAATTATTCTCAAAGCTGTTTAATACATACTCATTTGACGCTGTTGTTTTTTTGGCTTCCCGCGGTGAGAATATAAACAAACACGAATCCGGCGGCATTGATGAGCTGGATATTGTGCTTAGCCTATGTACAGAGCATAAAATACCGCAGTTTATTCTTGTTTCATCAAGCGAAGTATATGCAGGTATAACAAACATTGATGAGGATTCGCCGACGGCTCCGAGTGACAGCTTCGGATGTAAGCTGGCGGCGGCAGAAGCGCTTTGTGAGTTTTACAAACAAAAGTACAAATTAAACACCTTGATACTACATGTGCCTTATATTTACGGAGAGCAT
The DNA here is from genome assembly GCA_964607965.1 of uncultured Christensenellaceae bacterium. Classification (GTDB taxonomy): domain Bacteria; phylum Bacillota; class Clostridia; order Christensenellales; family SZUA-584; genus SZUA-584. The sequence continues at coordinate 5,597 of CAZSMH010000012.1, read as the reverse complement.
TTAGATGATTCTTTGATAACTCGTATTATTATACAGGCCGAACAAACAGGCGCGGTGATGCTGCCCGCGCCTAATGATAAGTATTGCGATTTTGTAAAAGACAGTGACGTGGCAAGATTAATCGGGCTTATTATTGAATACGGTAACATCTCCGGCGCAGGCACAATAAATGTCGGAACCGGAAAACCGATCACTTTCGGCGAAGTGGCAGCTTTAATTTCGGCAAAATTCAAAGATGTAAAAATTGAATTCTCAGACAACGGCGAATCCGCAGTTCCTCCGCCTGTCTTAGTTAAAACTGCGCGCAAGTATTATGACTGGGTTGCGTATTATGATATAGCGTCGGAGTTTTCATGGATTGCGCAGAATATTTCCATGGAAATACCAAAGCCCAAATCATTTATCAGCAGGCTGCGGGAAAAACTGCGCAGACAAAAAATTCTGCTGCAAATTTTTGAGCTGTTGCTGGGTGCAGGAGCGATGGAGTTCTTAAACTATATAACAGCTACATCGGTGCAGTTCCGCTTTATGGATTTTAGGTTGTTATATGTCGTTATTCTCGGTACTGTTCATGGTATGCGCACAGGTATAGCAGCTGCGGTAATCGCATGTTTGTCTTTTGCATTCAATTATTTTTCCACAGGTATAGGATGGCAGGTGCTTGTTTATAATGTTGAGAATTGGCTGCCGTTTGTTGCATTCTTTATTGCGGGGGCTGTAACAGGATATATTAAAGATAAAAGCACAAACACTTTGCATTTTAAAAACGAACAGCTAAGCTCACTTGAGGAAAGCTATTTGTTTCTTTATGAACTGTATAATAATACACTTGACAATAAAAACAAATATAAAGATCAGCTGTTAAGTTACCGCGACAGTTTCGGCAGAATTTATAACATAACAAAAAAGCTGGATAATGTAATTTCCGATGCTGTTTTTCAGGAAGCAATACATATTTTTGAGGATGTGCTTGAGAACAAATCCGTTATAATATATACTGTGACGCCGGATAAAAAATATGGACGGCTTATAGTCAGTTCCCGTGAAATGTCGGACAAAGCCGAGCGCTCAATTGAACTTTCCCGGTATGAGGCAATGATAAATTCTCTGGAAAAGGATGATGTATGGTATAACAGCAAAATGCTGCCGGATTATCCCGCCTATTGCGCGCCTGTATATGATAAGGACAGCTTGGTTGCAATCACTATAATTGATAAAGCCGATTATTCAAAAATGGGGACATATTATCTTAATCTGATTAAGGTATTAAACGGACTGATGCAGGCTTCCTTGGTACGGGCAGCAAATTATATGGCGGAAATTGAAGAAAAAATATATATTAAGGGTACGCGGATACTTAAGAATGAAAAATTTTCAGAGATTTTATCTATAAGACGCGAGATGAAAGAGAATAAAAATGCTGATTTTAAACTGCTAAAGGTTAAAGGCGGTCCTGAAGATAAAACAGAATTAAGCAGGCTGATTGACCGGGGAATAAGAAAATCGGATATAGCAGGAGAAGGAAAGAACGGCGATATATGGCTGATTATGTCTCAGGCAAAGCAAGAGAGTATTGAGTTATTGTTAAAGAGGCTAAACGGGCTGGGTGTTCCGTGTTGTCAGGTTGAGACTATTGAATCAGTTGATATATAAAGAATAAGAACGGCTTTGGTTAGGGTTTTTGGGAGAAACCGAATGAATATATTTGTTATTCTTGTTTCGGTACATATACTTTTATGTATATTATATTTTTTTATGATTAAGACAGGCGCTGCGCGTTTAAACGATGTAGTTATGCCTATTATGTTGCTTATTCCTGTGTTTGGTCCTATAAGCATAATGCTGATTGAATGGATTAATTTAAAAAACAAGGACGGGATTGATTTAAGTAATATACACAAACAAAATCTTGGCGAGAGTGTTTATAATAAAATACTTATTGAAACAAATGAAGAGCCGGAAAAAGTAATACCTCTGGAAGAAGCTATTCTTATCAATGACGTAAACACAAGGCGTTCGCTTATGATGGATGTACTGCATCGCGACCCTGTCCAGTTTCTGGATTTGCTTATGATTGCGCGCTTAAACAACGATGTCGAAGTTACTCATTATGCAACCACAACTATTATGGAAATACAGAGGGAATTTGAACTTGCTATTCAAAAAATATCGGGTGCTTTGAAGGACAATCCTTCTGATGTCAGATTGCTTGACAAGTATATCGATGTACTGGGTAAATATATTGACAGTAATCTGCTTGACGGAAACCTGCTTGCGCAACAAAGGCTGCATTATTCGATAGCATTGGATAAAAAACTGGAAGCATCTGCGGATAAGCAAACCTATTTTAGAATTATCGACAACGATATCTGCATGAAAAACTACTCTCATGCGGAGGAAATGACTGCAAGAATGCGAGAAAAATGGCCGTCTGATGAAAATGTATGGCTTGCCGCTTTGCGATTATATCATGAAAGCGGAAACAGTGCAGATAAAAGGCGGCTTTATACAGAAATGAAAGAGGCAGCAGTGGATTGGACCCCTGCGGGAAAAGAAAAAATGTTTTTTTGGTATGGACGGCAAGCAATATGAAACTATTTCACCAGCCTGAAAAACAGACCGGTAATATAAAAAAGGTCAGATTTAAAGTATTGTTATGGCCTTTGTGTGCTTTGCTTGCTCTTGCAGGACTGATAATGTTTGAGCGCTCAGGCGTACGATATAATCTTGAGACAGCAGGATTGGATTTTTTGCCTAATGAAGTCTTAAATGCTGATAAAGCGGATTTAAAAACGGAGTGTTTGATACTTTACGACTCCAAGAGCCCTTATAATTATCATGAGCCTGTTTACTATGTGTTAAGCAACATGAGCGTCGGGTGCCGGCTTTTTGATGTCTATGAAGCAAATATACCGGCGTGGGAAGATTATAATACTGTTGTTATAGCGTTTAGTAATCTTGACATTATTCAAAGCCGTATATTATCACTGCTGGATTGGGTTCAAGACGGCGGCAGGGTGTTGTTTGGCGCGGTTCCGGAACCGGGTGTTACGCTCAGCGTTATTGCAAAAAGCTTAGGTTTTGTTTACGAAACATACGATTATGTTGAACAAAACAGAGTAAAACTGGTAAGCGACCTTATGCCCGGAGGAAAGAACAATTCATATTTCTGGGGAGATAACGACAGATACGGGCTTGGCGTACATCTTAGTGATGACTGCATCGTTCATATGGTTTCTACTGATGAGGTTGAAGCGCCTATGCTTTGGGAACGCCGTTACGGAAAGGGTAAAATAGTTGTTAACAACAACGACGCTTTTCATGAAAA
>CAZSMH010000012.1:0-2169 GCA_964607965.1 uncultured Christensenellaceae bacterium | reverse complement strand
GGAGAACTGGATTATACAAAATGGAAAAGCACAGAAGATATGATGCTTGCTACAAAGGAGGCAATTCGGTTTTCAAAAGAACTTTTCCCTGCGCTGGAGCTTAAAACTTATGTTCCTCCGTCAAACGTATTATCAAAAGAGGCACGGGAGATGCTCAAAGACAGCTTTCCGCAGATAAACACAATTTCCGGTGAATATATTGATGATATTTTTGGATTGTATCAGGAGTTTGGTATCGGTCAAGACGGTTTAATCGATTTGCCCAGGATTGTTTCAGGATATAACTTGGATGAAACCTCGTGTTGGACTGCGCTGAGCGAACTTAACTTTCATTATATAAACTCGCACTTTATTCATCCGGATGATGTTTTTGATATCGAAAGAAGCATGGGAAAAACATGGGAAGAATTAAGAGACGGGTACGGTGATTACCTGAAGTGGCTGTACGAGGCGGCTAAAGGTATTCGCAACATGACGGCACAGCAGGCGGCAATGGCAGTGCAAAGATACAGCAATCTTTCGGTTAAAAGAACAATTCAAGACGACAAATATGTTATTGATATTGGAGGGTTTTACGACGAGGCATGGTTTCTTATACGGTTTAGCGACCGCATGCCGGGGTATGTGGATGGTGGTTATATAGAGAATATAAGCAACGGGTTATATCTGCTGCATGCACTAGATGATAATGTTGTTATAACTTTGGAAGGTGTCAGCCGATGAAAATATGCCTTATATTAGAAGGTTGCTATCCATATGTGCGCGGCGGAGTTTCTGCCTGGACAAATGATCTTATAAAATCATTGTCTTCGCATGAGTTTGTGCTGTGGGTTATAGGCGCGCAGCATGAGAAACGCGGCAAGTTTGTATACCAAATTCCTCAAAATGTCGTGGAGATAAATGAAGTTTTCTTGGACGAATCGTTTGATATACGTATATCAAAAAATAAGAGGATTCATTTTAGCAGTGAAGAAACGCAGGAGATGCTTAAACTAATAAAAAATGAAGACCCTTGCTGGGAGACTCTGTTTAATTGTTATAACGTAAAGGGAGTTAATCCTGTGGGCTTTTTAAAAAGTGAAAACTTTTTAAATCTGCTTAGGCAAATGTGTTTGGACGGGTATCCTTATGCAGGCTTTTCAGATCTTTTCTATACTGTGCGCTCAATAATTCTCCCGCTTATTTTCTTAATGGGTCGCAATATACCCTATGCGGATATTTACCACTCTATTACCGCAGGCTACAGCGGCGTATTGGGATTTTTGGGTGCATGGAAGCATAATAAGCCGTTTATTGTGACAGAACACGGTATTTATACACGGGAGCGTGAAGAGGAGATACTAAGGTCAAAATGGGTTGTGCCGTATTTTAAAGACATGTGGATTGCCTTCTTTTATATGCTGTCCCGGTGCGCGTACAAGAATGCCGATGTTGTTACTTCTTTGTATGAACGGGCAAGGGTGACTCAGATTGAGCTTGGCTGTGATCCTAAAAAGTGCCGTGTAATAAGCAACGGCGTCTATTGTGAAGATTTTATGTCAATCCCGCAAAAGAAATCCAATGGATATATAGATATAGGTGCAATTGTAAGAATATTTCCTATAAAAGATATTAAAACGATGATATATTCTTTCGCAGAGCTAAAACACGATATACCTAATGCCAGACTGCATATATTAGGAGATGTTGACGATGAGGAGTATAACATAGAGTGCCTAAACCTTGTTGAACAGCTTGGCGTAAAAGACATATTTTTTAAAGGAAATACTGATGTTAAAAAATACATGAGGAATCTTGATTTTACTATGCTCTCGAGCATATCTGAAGCGCAGCCGCTGGCGGTGCTGGAGTCCATGGCGGCCGGGAGAGCGTGTGTTGTAACGGATGTGGGCTCTTGCCGTGAATTAGTAGAAGGCAGGGCGGATGATATTCTAGGCAACGCGGGTATTTGTGTGCCTCCTATGAATAAAGTAGCTTTAACTGACGCTATGTCCCGTCTGTGCAAGGACGAAAAACTGCGCAGACAGATGGGAGATGTGGGGAAAAAACGCGCTGTGAGTTATTATAACCACGAAACTATGATACAAAATTATAAAGAACTATACGAAAGGATATTGATTAAATGGCAGGCATTGGCTTCGAGCTAAAGAAACTGTTTGCGCGAAAAGG
>CAZSMH010000011.1:4724-33334 GCA_964607965.1 uncultured Christensenellaceae bacterium | reverse complement strand
GCTCCCCCTAAACAAACGGAGAGTAAAATGCAGTTACAATCCAAAGATTTACTGGGTCTTTACGACATGCCGGCGGAAGAGATAACACATATACTGGATTCCGCCGGAACAATGAAACAGCTTTTGCAGCAGAAGGCTAAAAGAATGCCGCATCTGCAAAACAAGTCCGTGGTGTCGCTGTTCTACGAGAACAGTACGCGCACGCGCTTAAGTTTTGAACTGGCTGCGAAGTATCTGGGCGCCGCCGCCAGCAATCTTGGCGTTTCGTCAAGCAGTGTGGCAAAGGGTGAAACGCTGGTGGATACCGGCAGGACGATAGAAGCAATGGGGGCGGACGTTATTATAATACGCCATCCTTTTGCAGGCGCGCCAAAACTGCTGGCGGACAACATATCGTGCAGCGTTATAAACGCAGGCGACGGCATGCACGAGCACCCGACTCAGGCGCTGCTGGATTTGTTCACTATGCGTGCACGTTTTGGACAGATAAAAGGGCTTAACGTATCAATAATAGGCGATATTTATCACAGCCGCGTTGCCAGAAGCAATCTTTGGGCGCTGTCTAAACTGGGTGCTAAAGTGACGCTGTGCGCTCCTGTTACGCTGCTGCCGCAGGGAATTGACACAACCGGCGCGCGCATAATCAGCGATATAAAAGAGGCAGCGCGGACAGCGGATGTGATTATGGGGCTGCGCATACAAAAGGAGCGGCTTGAAGGCGCTTTTATATCTACACTACGCGAATACCACAGCTTGTTTGGCATAGGTGAGCAGCTTTTGGCGGAAAAGGACAAACAAATGCTCATAATGCATCCTGGCCCTGTAAACAGGGGTGTGGAAATATCCAGCGCAGCTGCAGACTGCGAGAATTCGGCAATAAACGAGCAGGTAACAAACGGCGTTGCGGTCAGAATGGCGCTGCTGTATCTGCTTACAAGGAGGCGCGGTGATGAAGCTTAAACTGACAGGAGGCGTTTTGGCAAATCCGGCCGGAGAAAGCGGAAGGCTGGATATACTTATAGAAGACGGTATTGTCAGCAAAATAGGCAAAGATACCGGCAGTGCCGATACTGTAATAAAATTTAATGGAAAAACGGTTTTCCCGGGGTTTATAGATTTACACTGTCATCTTAGAGAACCGGGGCAGGAATATAAAGAGGATATTTCGTCGGGCACTAAGGCGGCCGCAAAAGGCGGCTATACGGCTGTTTGCTGCATGCCTAACACAGTGCCCGCTATAGATAACGCGGCTGTATGTGCGCTGGTTTTGGAAAAAGCGCAAAATGCTGCGGTTAAGGTTTACCCGGTAGGCGCCGCTACAAAAGGGCTTGCCGGAAAAGAACTGACAGAAATGGGGGAACTCTCGGCGGCAGGGTGCGTTGCATTTTCGGACGACGGAAGGCCAATAGAAAACGGAGCCGTAATGAGAGCAGCCATGCAGTACGCGGCTACTTTTGGCCGCTTTATAATGGCGCATGAAGAGAGTATGGATTTAGTCGGTGCGGGAGTTATGAACGAGGGCATAAATTCTATGATACTCGGGCTGCCGGGCATAACGCGCGCGGCGGAGGAGTCTATGATTGCGCGGGATATAATGCTGGCCGAAGATTACGGTCTTTGCGTTCACATTCAGCATGTATCCACGCGCGGGGGAACGCAGCTTATAAGAGCGGCGAAAGAGCGCGGCGTTAAGGTGACATGCGAAACAGCCCCGCATTATTTTTCGGCGGACGATAGCTTCTGTTTAGGATACAACACAATGGCCAAGGTCAACCCGCCGCTGCGTACGGCGGACGATGTTGCAGCTATAAAAAAAGCGCTGCTAGACGGCACGATAGACGCTATAGCAACCGACCATGCTCCGCACCATAAAGACGATAAAAAAAAGGAGTTCGTGCTTGCGGCAAACGGCATATCCGGCTTTGAAACCGCGTTTTCCCTGGCGGTTACTCACTTAACAGACGATGCGGACATGCTGGCGCGGCTGTTCTCGGTTAATCCGGCCAAAATTATCGGGAAGCAGGGCGGCATCATAAAAGAAGGAGCCGCCGCAGACATTACAGTTGCGGATTTGAGCGAGGAATATATATTAACGGAAGAGCTTATCGTATCTAAAGGGAAAAACACTCCTTTTATAGGCCGAAAACTGCGCGGGAAAGTAACGCACACATTTGTCGACGGACAGTTGGTTTATGACGGAGGCGGCACATGCAGATAGACGCGCTTTGCGAAGCGATTAAAAAAACTCAGTGCCCGGTATGCGCAGGCCTTGATACGGATTACAGTTATCTTCCAAACGGGTACCGCGCAGCTGCTAAAACGCCTGATAACAAAGAAATAGCTGAAAGCATATTCAAATATAATTGTGATATCATTGACGTAGTTGCCGATATTGTTCCGGCGGTTAAGGTACAGGCTGCTTATTACGAGCAGTACGGCGCCGAAGGATTCAAATGCTTTCTGGATACTATGGCATATGCAAAAAAAGCAGCGCTTATTGTGATAGCCGATGCTAAGCGCAACGATATTGGGTCTACCGCATCCGCATATTCTAAGGGTTATATAGAGCGTAGTGCAGCGGATTTTCTTACTGTCAACGCGTATCTTGGAACAGACGGTATAAAGCCATTTATAGAATCATGTGCAATTACCGGAAAAGGTATTTTCGTTCTGGTAAAAACATCAAATCAGTCCGGCGGAGAGTTTCAGGATCTTGACGTCGGGGGGAAAAAGCTGTACGAGGCCGTGGCGGATATGGTATCACACTGGGGCGGTGCGCACATAGGAAGTTTTGGGTACAGCAGTGTCGGAGCAGTTGTGGGTGCAACTTATCCTGTGCAGGCGAGGGAATTAAGATTACGCATGCCAAACACCTTCTTTCTTGTGCCGGGCTACGGCGCGCAGGGAGCGCACGCTGACGATATAGTCGTAAACTTCGACAGGCAGGGGCTTGGCGCTGTGGTAAATAATTCCCGCGGGATATTGCTCGCTTACAAAAGGGAGCAATATGCCAATTTAAGCGCACCGGATGCCGCAAGGGCGGCGGTACTGGCTATGAAGCAAGATATTATAAGCGCGTTAAAGCGTTGTAAATAAGATTTAAGGAGTTTTTATGGCGACACTTACACTTGAGGACGGCACGAGGTTTGACGGAGAAAGCTTCGGAGCAATGCACGATATCACCGGAGAAGTGGTGTTCAACACGGGAATGACAGGATATCAGGAAGTGCTGACAGACCCATCTTACTGCGGACAGATTGTAACGATGACATACCCGCTTATAGGAAACTACGGCGTTAATAAGTCGGATTACGAATCGTTAAAACCGCAGGTAAGCGGCTTTGTTGTGCGGGAAGTATGCAGCCGCCCCTCCAACTGGCGCAGCGAGGGTGACCTTAATAAGTACTTAAAGGATAATAACATCTGCGGGCTTTGCGGAATAGACACGCGTGCGCTGACGCGTATAATCCGTGAAAAGGGGACTATGAGAGGTATAATAACACAGGGCGAACCAACGCAGGAGCAGATTGAACAGATGCGAGCCATTAATCTTTCCTGCCCTGTGGATATTGTAACGTGCAAAGAAAAGTATCAATACTGCGCAGGAAACCCGAAAGTTGCGGTAATTGACCTTGGACTAAAACAAAACATTTTAAGGAGCCTGAAAAAACGTGGATGCGGCGTTACAGTATTTCCCGCAAGAACAAAACCCGACGAAATACTCTCGGGCGGGTTCGATGGCATACTTTTAACCAATGGACCGGGGAATCCCAAGGACAATGCAGAGGTTATTGCCAACTTAAAACAGCTTATCGGTAAAAAGCCCATATTCGGTATATGCCTCGGGCACCAGCTTGCGGCGCTGGCGATGGGTGCGGACACAGAAAAGCTAAAATACGGACACCGCGGCGCAAACCACCCTGTAAAGGACTTGGACAGAGACCGCGTATATATAACATCTCAGAATCACGGCTATACGATTGTTGAGGCGACGTTGCCAAAAGGCATAAAGATAAGCCACCGCAACTGGAACGACGGTACTATTGAAGGGCTAAGGTATAAAGACGCGGATATGTTTACTGTACAGTTTCATCCCGAGGCGTCTCCCGGCCCGGAAGATACGGCGCACATATTTGACGAATTCTTTAATAAAATGGGGAAATAGCATGCCAAAATTAGGCCACATCAAAAAGGTTCTGGTCATCGGTTCAGGACCGATAATAATAGGACAGGCGGCAGAGTTTGATTACGCCGGCACTCAGGCCTGCCGTGCCCTTACAGAGGAAGGCATAGAGGTGGTGCTGGTTAACTCTAATCCCGCCACTATAATGACAGACCCCGGGCTTGCCGACAGGGTATACATAGAGCCTCTTAATTTAAACGTAATAGAGAAAATAATTGACAAGGAACGTCCCGACAGCATGCTTGCCACTCTGGGAGGTCAAACGGGGCTTAACCTTGCCATGGAGCTTTATGAAAACGGGGTGCTTGAAAAATACGGCGTTACTCTGCTTGGAACCGATGCGGAATCTATACGCAAGGCAGAGGGCAGGGAAGAGTTCAAATCGCTCATGGAGCAGATAGGCGAGCCCAGCATAGAAAGCATTATTGCCAAAACGCCAAACGAGGCGCTTTTATTTGCCAAGCAGCACGGCTACCCGCTGATTGTGCGTCCGGCTTTTACTCTGGGCGGTACCGGCGGAGGAATCGCCAACAGCGATGAGGAACTGACACAGATATGCAAAACGGGGCTGGCTGCCAGCAGAGTCGGCGAAGTGCTTATTGAAAAAAGCGTATCGGGATACAAAGAAATAGAATATGAAGTTATAAGGGACGCAAAGGGCAACTGCATCACCGTATGCAACATGGAAAACATAGACCCGGTAGGCATACACACAGGCGACAGCATTGTAGTGGCTCCCACTCAGACTTTAAGCGATACAGAATGCCAGCTTTTGCGCACCGCGTCATTAAAAATAATAAACGCTCTGGAAATAAAGGGCGGCTGTAATGTACAGTTTGCTCTTGATACCGACAGCATGCGGTATTATGTAATAGAGGTAAACCCGCGCGTCAGCCGTTCGTCCGCGCTTGCAAGCAAGGCAACAGGTTACCCGATTGCCAAGATAGCTACTAAAATCGCTATTGGTTACGGGCTCGACGAGATAAAAAACGGCGTGACAGGCAAGACTTTCGCATGTTTCGAACCAACGCTTGACTATATAGTCGTTAAGTTTCCGCGCTGGCCTTTCGACAAGTTTACTACTGCAGATAAAAAACTTGGCACCCGTATGAAGGCAACGGGAGAGGTGATGGCCATAGGTTCAAACTTCGAGAGCGCCTTTCTAAAGGCGGTGCGCTCCCTTGAGCTTAATATGTATTCCCTTGCGTTCCCCTTTGCTGACGGGCTTGACGAAGCCGCGCTTTTGGCACGCATAGAGCAGCAGGATGACGAACGCATTTTTCTTGTCGCCGAAGCTATGCGCCGCGGCATATCTGCGGGGCGGATATATGCGATGACGAAAATAGATATGTGGTTTCTTGAAAAAATAAAAGCCATAGTCGAAACGGAAGAGGAGTTTGCGGACAAGGGCAGGGGTGCGCTCTGCCAGAGCATGATAAAGAAAGCAAAAAAGCTAGGTTTTTCCGACTGCGCTATTGCACATCTTACAGGCACAGATGAAGACTTTGTACGAAAGCTGCGCAAACAGCTTGGAATTATGCCTGCGTTTAAGATGGTAGACACATGCGGAGCCGAATTTGATGCGATAAGCCCGTACTACTACTCAACATACGACGATGAAAACGAAGCAAAACAATCCGGCAACAAAACCATTGTGGTATTAGGTTCCGGGCCGATACGCATAGGGCAGGGTATTGAGTTTGATTATTGCAGCGTACACTGTGTATGGGCGCTTAAACAAGCGGGATATGAGACCGTTATTATAAATAACAACCCCGAGACAGTATCTACCGACTTTGATACTTCCGACAGGCTTTACTTTGAGCCTTTAACGCCCGAGGAAGTGGGCAACATACTCGAACAGGAAAAGCCCGAAGGCGTTATAGTGCAGTTCGGCGGACAGACTGCAATAAAGCTTGCCAAGCATGTGCAGGCAATAGGTTATAAGATTATAGGAACCTCTCTTGAAAGCATAGACCGCGCTGAGGACAGGAAGGAGTTCGAAGCCCTTCTCGAATCGCTTAATATCCGCCGCCCGGATGCGCGCACCGTTCGCACGGAGCAGCAGGCGGTAAGCGCCGCTTCGGAGCTGGGGTTTCCTGTGCTGGTGCGCCCGTCTTATGTGCTTGGCGGCCAGGGCATGGAGATCGCGTACAGCGAGGACGATATCAGGGAGTACATGCGAATTATAGGACGGTACGAGCAGGAACATCCCGTTCTTGTAGATAAATACATGACGGGGCTGGAACTTGAAGTAGACGCAATAAGCGACGGAAAAGACGTGCTTATTCCCGGTATTATGGAACATATCGAACGCGCCGGCGTGCACTCGGGAGATTCTATATCTGTCTATCCCGCAAGACGAATATCTGCTGCCCAGCGGGACGAATTAATAAGCATTACCCGCAAGCTTGCGCTTTCCCTTGACGTGCGAGGCATTGTAAACATACAGTACGTTATTTCAGGCGGGGATATATACGTAATAGAAGTCAACCCCCGTTCGAGCCGTACAGTTCCGTATATATCAAAAGTGACAGGCGTACCTATGATAGACCTTGCGGTGCGCGTTTCTTTAGGGCAGCCGCTTTGCGAAATGGGTTTCGGCACGGGGCTGTACCCGCCGCGCAGCACAACGGCGGTTAAGGTGCCGGTATTCTCTTTTGAAAAGCTGCCGGATGTGGAGGTGGGCTTAGGTCCGGAAATGAAATCCACCGGAGAGGTGCTCGGCATTTCCCAGCACTATTCCGAGGCGCTGCTAAAAGGGCTGATTGCATCAGGGCTTACGCTGCCAAAAGAAAAAACCGCAGTGCTGCTGACCGTTGCAGACAACGACAAGCAGGAGCTTGTGCCCATAGGGGCGGTGCTGGATTACTTAGGGTACGATATATACGCCACAACCGGTACTGCAAACGTGCTTAATTTCAACTTCGTTGCGGCAAGCACTGTTCCCAAGCTGTCAAAAGACCCTGGCGGAATAAGAGAGCTTATTGAGAGCGGGAGGCTTGCGCTTATACTTAATACGCCGACAAAAGGCCGGAGGGCAGACAGGGACGGATTTAAAATCCGGCGAATGGCGGTGGAACACCGCATACCGTGCTTAACTTCCTTGGATACCGCGCGCGTGCTGCTTATGAGCTTAAAATCGGGGAAGACGGATTTTCAACCGCTGTGCATTTCGGACATTTGAGGAGAAACAATGCTTAAAAACATTAAAGCAACAGTTATTCTAAACGAGCCTTTGGCAGAAGGAATATTTCGGCTGGTACTGCACTGCCCGGAGGCTGATTTGCAGCATTTTGTTCCGGGACAGTTTGCACACGTGCGCATTCCGGGACATGACGAGCTGCTGCTGGGGCGTCCTCTTAGCATAAATGCTGTTAACACAAAAGATAATACGGCAGCTCTTATATGCCGTATTTCCGGGAAGGGGACCCTTGCGCTATCACAAACGCAAAAAGGCACTGAGCTGGGAGCCATTCTGCCCGTAGGTCGCGGTTTTTACCTGCAAAACAAGGATAAAAAGATATTTCTTATTGGCGGCGGAGTCGGCATAGCGCCTCTGCCGTCCGTTATACAAAGATGGCCGGAAAAACAATACGAAGCGTTCTTAGGATACCGCAGCCGTAATATCGCATACGCCATTGACGACTTTTCCGGCTGTGACGCAGTGAATATAGCTTCGGACGACGGCAGCATAGGAGAACAAGGAGTGGTAACAACGCTGCTGGAAAAACGGCTGGAGCAAGTTCTGCCGGACGTTGTACTGTCTTGCGGCCCTATACCTATGCTTAAGGCATTAAAGAGCATAGTAAAAGCGGCAGGCTTAAACTGTCAGGTGTCGATGGAACAGAGAATGTGCTGCGGCTTCGGGGCGTGCGCGGCATGCGTATGCGGCGTGCATACGCCGGACGGTCCGGATTATAAAAAGGTGTGCGTAGAAGGCCCTGTATTCGATATCCGCGAGGTGATGCTTTGATGGATGTAAATATGCAAGTTTCGCTGTGCGGCGTTAAGCTTAAAAACCCGGTTATAGCCGCGTCCGGCACATTTTCTTTCGGCAAACAGCATTCGTGGTTTATAGACGTTTCCCGGCTTGGCGGCATTTCGCTAAAATCGTTAACGCCCAAAAAACGCGCGGGAAACGCTCCGCCGAGGATAGCGGAAACGGCATCGGGCATCGTGAACAGCATAGGGCTGCAAAATCCGGGTGTTGACGCTTTTCTTGAAAAAACTTATCAGAAAACGCTAAAGCTGAATACAGTGCTTATTGCCAACATCGCCGGAGAGACTATAGAAGACTACGTATATGTTGCGCAAAGATTGAATGATACTAAAATAAGCATGTATGAGCTTAACATATCGTGCCCTAATGTGAAGCTTGGGGGAGCAGGGCTTGGTACAGACCCTGTCTTAGCGGCGCAGTGTGTGCGCAGCGTTAAGGCAGCGGCTAAAAAACCGCTGATAGTAAAGCTGACTCCCGCGGCAGACGTGGTGCGCGTGGCGAAAGCTGTTCAAGACGCGGGTGCGGACGCGGTTTCTCTTATAAATACGATTCCCGCGATGGCCGTAAATGTGCGCACAAAAAGGCCGGTGCTGGGTAACGTGACGGGAGGGCTCTCCGGTCCGTGCATAATGCCGGTGGCGCTTAAAATGGTGTACGATGTTTCCCGCGCGGTAAACATACCTGTGATAGGGATGGGCGGTATAATGACGGGAGAGGATGCGGCAGCTTTTATGCTTTGCGGAGCGTGCTGTGTTATGACAGGCACCGCCGGGCTTCGGGACCCTGCTGCTCCTATAAGAATAATAGATGAACTTGAGCGCTGCGCCAAAGATATGAACATAAGCGATATCAGCGCTCTTGTCGGCGCTCTGGAGGTTTGATATGACAAAACAACAGATACTAGATATTTTCAAGGAGACGGGCGTGCTGCAGGAAGGCCATTTTGTGCTGACATCCGGGCGCCATTCGGATAAATACATGCAGTGCGCAAAGCTATTCCAAAACGCAGATATTTCCGAAAAGTTCGCCAAAGAAATTGCCAAACAATTTACCGGTATAGACCTGGTTGCAGGCCCTGCCGTAGGCGGTATTATACTCGCGTACGAGGTTTCGCGGCAGCTTTGCGTACCCAACATTTTTGCGGAACGCGAGAACGGGCAGATGGTCTTGCGGCGCGGTTTTTCCGTGAAAGAAGGTGCGCGGGTTCTTGTCGTTGAAGACGTGGTGACGACGGGAGGCTCGGTAAAAGAGGTAATAGAACTGCTGCGCGGATTAGGCGCTAACATTGTCGGTGTCGGCAGCATTGTTGACCGCTCCAACGGCGCCGTGGATTTTGGAGTGCCGTTTAAAGCCGTGCTGTCAATGGAAGTAATATCGTATCCACCGGAAGAATGCCCGCTTTGCAAACAGGGACTGCCCGCTGTCAAGCCCGGCAGCCGCGGGCTTAAACAATAATATGCAAATAAGACTTCTGCGGGAAGATGACATAAATGCTGCGCTCGCCCTTGTTTGGCGCGTGTTTTGCGAATTCGAAGCCCCCGGATACAGCGAAGAAGGTATAAATGAGTTTAAACTGTTTATTAAGTATAGTACCTTCATTGAAAAATTAAACGCAGGTACAATAATAGCTTGGGGCTGCTTTGAAAATGAAATACTGCTAGGAGTTATTGCAATACGCGATACAAACCATATATGCCTGCTCTTTGTAGAAAAGGCTTATCACAGAAAGGGCATAGCAAAGCAGCTGTTTATGGCTGTTAAAAAGCACTGCGAAAACTTAGGCGCAAAGAAAATAACCGTCTATTCATCACCGTATGCGCTGGAGGCATACCGGCATATTGGATTTATCGATACCGGCAGCGAACAAACAGTAAAAGGCATTCGTTTTATACCTATGGAATTTCTGCTGGAATAGAAGTACTCTAAAAATGCAATCAATTTCAAAATAATTTTATATCATAGGCCTATGAATTTTAAGCAGGCCTTTTTTGTTTTCTTTCTTTCATATTTCGAAACCGCCTGCGGATACTAAAATCATAAATATCGCAGGAGGACAAAAATGATAAGAACTGATTTGGCTATGGAAGCCGAAAACATAGGGCAGAGAATACCCGGCGTTGAAGTTTTAAACGACGATGTTGCCGAGGGTGTGCACCGGGTGCGCGTTAATATATCGTCTAAAGAGGGAGAGCAGGCGCTTGGCAAAAAGATGGGCACTTACGTTACAATACAGGCAGACGCATTAGCACAGGGAGACGCACAAACGGACGAAGGCTGTTCAAAGGCGCTTGCCGAAGAGATAAAGAGGATGGCCGGAGATGCGGTTTTGGGCAGTGTGCTTGTAGTCGGGCTTGGCAACCGTATGGTTACTCCCGATGCGCTGGGGCCTGCGGTGTGCGAAGAAGTATTCGTAACGCGGCATATACACGAGTACGCGCCGGAGGATATTGACGAGCGTTTGGGAGTAGTCAGCGCTATATCGCCCGGAGTGCTCGGCATAACGGGAATAGAAACAGGAGAGATAATAGAAGGCGTTGCCAGCCGGTTAAAACCCGCTTTGATAATAGCGATAGATTCCCTGGCCTCGCGCAGTATAGAGAGGGTGCGCACCACTATACAGATTGCCGACACAGGCATTTCGCCCGGTGCGGGTATAGGGAACAAACGCAAAGCGCTGGATAAAGAGACGCTGGGTATACCCGTTATTGCGCTTGGAGTACCGCTTGTCGTATATGCATCTACCATAGCACAGGATTTGCTTTCAGCCGCGCTGGAAAAAACTAACGCAGATACAAAATCAAGAGAGGAAATGGAACGTGTATTCGCGGCCATGACCGACCAGCCCGGGGCGGAGATGATTGTGACTATAAAAGAAATCGACAAGGTAGTCAGCGATTTGTCACGCATAATAGCAGACGCGCTTAATATTGCACTGCACAAGAACTTAACGCTTGAGGAAACACGTCGCTATATGCACTGAAAATACTTGTACTAAAGCTTAGTTCTTCTGCATAGCTTTTTTAAGAGGTGCGGTATGATGGAATATCAAACAGTGCGTACTTTAAATGGACATAAAAGCAATTTCTGCAAACGAAGGGATATGCGCATTTTTGTGCGGCTGGCGCTGATAACAGGTATAGTGCTGGGCCTTGTGGCTTCCGCGTTTTTTATTGCGAATACAAATGAAGATACAAAGCATATCGCTGCGGCTGATGAAATGCCGGTATACGATTCAAACCGGCAAGATGCGTCCGGCGACGAAGTATTTGAAGCGGCGTTTATTGACCCGCGTCTTATACTGGGAACGGAGCTGCCAATTATATACGGCGTTAATCTTGAGGAAGTGTACGACAACGAGAGTATAGAAGCGGATGCCCCGCAGACAGATATTTTCTTTGATGTACTGCCCGAAAAAATAAAACTTGAGATATTAGGGTTTGCCAGCGATAAGCCAAGGGAGTTTTTTATAGCCGCCAAAGGGCCGCAGATACTTCTTTATCACACACATACGCAGGAGGCCTACCGCCAGATAAAAGGCGAAGAGTATATAGAGGTCGGCTCGTGGCGGACGGCGCAGCACGAAGCTTCCATTGTTGCCGTAGGCGCCGCGCTGAAAAAAGAACTGGAGGAATACGGATATACGGTATTGCATGATAAGACGAACCACGAACCGCCTGCGCTTAATACCGCATATACGCGTTCTCTTAAAACAATGGAAAGCTATGTAAAAGAGTACCCGTCTGTAAGCGTTTTTATTGACGTGCACAGGGATGCATACGGAAATATAGAAAAGGGCAGCAAGGATTACGTTGTTGTAAACGGAACAGAGTGCGCGCGTGTAATGTTTGTTGTCGGGACGGGAGAGCAGCACGATAATAAGCCAAATTACGAGTCAAACTATAAACTGGCTCTGGCGGTAACAAACCAGCTTGAGTCAATAAAAAAAGGTTTTACACGTCCTATACGAGTAAAAACAGGCCGGTACAATCAGCATGTCTCCGATATGTGCCTCTTGATTGAGGTCGGTCATAACGCGAACGCTCTTGAGCAGGCTGTTAATTCTATGCGTTACGTTGCTCTTGCGCTAAGCCGTGTACTAGAACCAAGCCGATAAAAGAGTTGAAAACAACTGTGCCGATGCAGTATAATCAATTCATCACTTTTTTGCTGGAGAAAAGATGAATTCAAAGCCCATCGGCTTTTTTGACTCGGGTGTAGGCGGGATAAGTGTGCTGAAAACCGCCTTTGTGAGAATGCCTTGCGAAAACTACATATATTACGGGGATAATCTAAATGCGCCGTACGGAGAGAAAACCGAAGAGCAGATAAAAGAGCTTTCTCTGGCGGCGGGGGAATTTCTGTTTCAAAAAAAGGTAAAAGCAATAGTGGTGGCATGCAACACAGCAACCAGTGCGGCTGTGCTGATGATGCGCGAACGCTTTTCTATACCGGTAATAAGCATGGAACCCGCAGTAAAGCCGGCTCTTGCAACGCAAGGCAAAATTATCGTGCTTGCAACTCCGGCAACGGTTTCGCAGGCGCGTTACCTTGGGCTTTTAGAGAGGCTAGGCGCGCAGGATAAGGTGATAAGCGTCGGCTGTGGCGGGCTTGTTGATTTGATAGAGCAGGGTAATACGGACGAGTCCAAAGTGCACGAATGTCTTGAAAAATGCCTGTCGGGTATTGACCGCGGCATAAATATAGGAGCCGCTGTGCTTGGCTGCACACATTATTCTTTTATAGAAATCCATATAAAAAGCTATATAGATAAAACATTCAATACAAACTGCCGCGTTTTTGACGGACGGCACGGTACAGCGCGGCACCTCTGGGATGTTTTAAAGAGCGAAGGGCTTTTGAACAGCAGCAAAGCAACGGGAGATATAGCGTTCTATTCATCGCGGAAGGATAACAGCCCGGATGTTTACAGAACGCTGTTTAGCAGTTTTAAAGCTTAAACGCACTTAAGTTTGGCAATCAATATTAAGCAGTAAGGTTTGGGAAGAAAACAGGAGGGGAAAATGAAGCTGTCGGATAATGCGCGCATCGTTCTTGAACGGCGATACCTAAAAAAAGATGAAAAAGGTGTGTGTGAATGCCCGGAGGATATGCTTAAGCGCGTGGCGGAAACAATCGCGCAGCAGGATGCCCATTACGGCGCAGATGCCAAGAAAACGGCGCAGGAATTTTACGATTTGATGGATTCGCTAAGATTTTTGCCTAATTCGCCTACTCTTATGAACGCGGGACGGGAATTAGGTCAGCTTTCGGCATGCTTTGTGCTGCCTGTTGAGGACAGCATGGAAGGCATTTTTGACAGCCTGAAAAATGCGGCGATAATACATAAAAGCGGAGGCGGAACAGGTTTTTCTTTTTCGCGTATACGTCCGGCAGGCGCAAGCGTTAATTCCACGGGCGGAGTAGCAAGCGGGCCTATAAGCTTTATGAAGGTTTTTAATGCCGCAACGGAGGCGGTTAAACAGGGAGGCACCCGCCGCGGTGCAAATATGGGCATACTTAGGGTAGATCACCCGGATATTATGGATTTTATAACATGCAAAAAAGATTTGACCCAGCTTACCAATTTTAACATTAGCGTAGGGCTGACCGAAAAGTTCATGCAAGCGGTGAAACTAGATAAAAAATACGATTTGATAAACCCCGCTACCAATAAAAAAACCGGCAGCCTCCGTGCCAAACTGGTATACGAAACTATAATAGACATGGCGTGGAACAGCGGAGAGCCGGGCGTAGTGTTTCTTGACCGTATAAACAGCCAGAACCCTGTGCCTTCGGCCGGGGAGATTGAAAGCACAAACCCGTGCGGCGAACAGCCATTGCTGCCTTATGAAAGCTGCAACCTTGGCTCTGTCAATTTAAGTGCTTTCGTAAGCGACGGCAAGGTGGATTACTGCGCGCTCGGCGAAACGGTAAAAACGGCAGTACATTTTCTTGACAATGTAATTGATGCAAACAGATATCCTCTCGAAATAATTGAAGAAAATACAAAGAAAATGCGTAAAATAGGGCTTGGCGTTATGGGTTTTGCGGACATGCTTTATAAACTCGCAATACCATACAATTCACAAGAGGCGGTAGCTTTAGCGGGAGAAGTCATGGAATTTGTGCAGAAGACTGCAAGAGAAGCTTCGCAGGCATTAGGAGAAAAACGCGGCAGTTTTGAATACTTTGATGACAGCGTATATAAGGATCAGGGGTTTAGTACGATGCGCAACGCCACGGTGACTACAATAGCCCCGACCGGTACAATTTCAATAATATCGGGTGCATCAAGCGGAATAGAGCCGGTTTTTGCTATATCATATGTCCGCAATGTCATGGACAACGATAAGCTCTTAGAGGTTCATCCGTATTTTGAACAGGTAGCCAAACAGCGCGGCTTTTACAGCAAAGAACTGATGGAAAAGATCGCGAAGGCAGGCACGATTCATGGGATTGAAGAGATACCGGAGGACGTACGGCGCGTTTTTGTATGTGCGCACGATATATCGCCGGAGTATCATATAAAGATGCAAAGCGCGTTTCAGCGTTTTACCGATAATGCCGTATCAAAGACGGTCAACTTTCCGGCAGCCGCAACACGGGCTGATGTCGCCGATGTGTATAATCTTGCTTACAGCCTTGGGCTTAAAGGCGTTACCATATACAGGGACGGCAGCCGTAAGGGGCAGGTGTTAAGCACAGGCAAAGCGGACGGCGAGGAATCAAAGCCGGTTTTGACTCCGCGTGAGCGCCCGGAAGTAACCAAAGGCATAACGCAGAAAATAAAAATAGGCTGCGGCAACCTGTATGTTACGGTAAATTACGATTCACAAGGTATCTGTGAGGTGTTTACGAACGTCGGGCGGGCAGGCGGCTGTCCGTCTCAGTCCGAGGCGACAAGCAGGCTTGTTTCGATGTCGCTGCGCGCCGGTGTTGACGAGAAAAGCATAATAGAGCAGCTTCGCGGAATAAGGTGCCACTCAACTCTGCGCCAGAAAGATTTAAAAGTCCTCTCCTGCCCGGACGCTATAGGGCGTGTGCTGGAGCGCGCGGCGCAGATACGCAACGGCGCAGCAGAGGAACAAGACGGTAAGGCAGCAAGCAAATGCCCGGAATGCGCATCGCCCCTTGAGCACGAGAGCGGCTGCGTTGTGTGCCGGTCGTGCGGTTATTCAAAATGCGGCTGATGCGCTTAATAAAGAATAAACGTAAGCTTATAAGCAGCCGGTAGAGTATAGGTTGCTCTTTATATAGAGACATTATTATTCCACAATGACGGAACAAAAAAAATACTTTGTACGTCTTAATAGCAAAGAAACTCAAAGGATGGCGTGTCTGATGGATTGCCGGAAAGCACAACAGAATATAGATTTATACATTGACGGTATGCTCGAAGACAATCTGGCGCAGCAGCTAAAAAGCCATATTGATTCTTGTTTGCATTGCAAAAAAACACTGGATGAGGCGCTTCGCCTTAAAAGCGCGTTAGGCGCTCTGGGAGATTTAGAGCCGCCTGCCGGTCTTGCACGGTCGGCAATAAAAAAGGCAAAGAAACGCCCTGTTTATACCTATCTTGCTGCAGTATCGGGGCTCGCGGCGGCGGCTGTAGTTATCGCTGCGGTGCTTTCGACAGGACCCCCCGATGCAACTAGAGCACCGAAAACGGGTTCCGTAATGATGGCAGAGGGTTCCGATGAGGCTTATACGGCAGAAATGATGCCCATGGATGGTTTGCAGGCAGAATGTGACCTTGCGGCAGACGAAGAACAATACTCTGCATCTGCCAAAGACAGCGGTCTTCGTATATTTGAAACCGAATCCGAATTTGCCGCGCAGTTCGGCAGGGGCTACTACAGACCGGCATCCCCGCCAAAAGGTTCAACGCTGGAAAGCATAACGGAAGACGGGTACTCTGTAGTGTTCAAGTATCGCCTTGATTCAGGGGGAACTTATAAATTCGGGTGGCTCTTATCAGCTCGGGATGAATCCGAAGGCCAATCTAAAGAGCAACAGGAAACGCAGATTACTTGCGAAGATATGGAAAACTGCGTAGAGTATGAGCAGGACGGTCAGCATTTTTGGGCAGGCATAACAGACGATACACTTGATATAAACGAATACTGCGCGGCCGAGTGGCAGCCCTGATTTTTATATTGGCATATATAAAATACAAGCCCGCTGGTTATTATTCAGCAGGCTTTTTTTGTTGCTTATTTAATTTAAAGCAGTTACTGTTTATCATCGTTTTTATTTTCAATGTCGCGTGTCATAGCAGCTATTTTCTGTTCAATACTTAAAGGACCTTCAAACGTTTCTTCCTGCGCGGTAAGTTTTTCTTCATCTTCTTTCGGCTCAGGCAGCCTAATCGGCGCAAGAGTACCGTTTGTTTTTCGTTTAAAATAGCGCACAGCCGGTATAACAATTCCGGCAATAAGAACAGCAACCATTGCTGCTATAATAAGTATTTTAATCTGTCCGTCCAGGTTTGTCGGTTCATCAGACCAAAAAAACATGTGAGCTGTGAAAAAAATAATACCCGCAAAAATTCCAAGCATTAAGGAAAGTGAAAACAAAGATAAGCGCAGCCTGTATTTATTCTCAACAGCTCTGCGTCCAAGCATTATGGCAAGAAAGACAACGACAAAAAGATAATTAAGAAGGTCGCCCTCTTTTATATCAAGCAGCCTTGGCATAAAAAGAGATACTATAAGGGCAGCCGCGGCAAACAAACCTATAATAATCTGAAAGAGGCGAAGCTGATAATCTGTAAAAATGCGTTTTTCTGTCTGTGATGTATTTTCAGAACTCATTTAATACACTCCTTTATTGAATATGATGTTATTATTGCATAGAACAAAGAGAATTTCCATACCGTATAATAAAAAACTTATTTATTTTTCTATGCCTATCTGTTAGAATAAACGGGTGTGTTATACGGAAATAAAATATTGGTTGCTTAATTTTGGAGGAAAAGATGAAGTATTACGGTACAGGAGACATAAGAAACATTACTCTCGTGGGTCATGGCGGCGAAGGGAAAACGACTCTTGCGGAAGCAATGCTTTTTTGCAGCGGCGCGATAGACAGGCAGGGCAGGACTGAAGACGGGAACACAGTTATGGACTTTGACCCGGAGGAAACCAAGCGGCATATATCGCTGAGCTCTGCAGTAGCGCCGGTCGAATGGAACGGTAAAAAAATAAACATTATCGATACTCCTGGGTATTTTGATTTTATAGGCGATGCAACTTCAGGTTATTACCTTGCAGACAGTGCGGTTATTGTTATAGGCGGTTTGTCTGGTGTTACAGTTGGGGCCGAAAAGGCTTGGGATGCCTGCAAGCAGGCCGGTATCGCAAAGGCTATTTTTATTAATCAAATGGACAAAGAAAATGTGGATTTTGATAAGGTTATAGAAGCTTTACGCGAAAAATTCGGAACACACATAACCGTCATGCAGCTGCCGGTCGGGCAGGGGCTTTCTTTCAAAGGGATACTGGACGTTATAGAAATGAAAGCGTATGCTTTCGATGGTAAAAAACACAAATCCATAGATGTTCCGGCCGATTTGGCGGAAGAAGCTGCAAAGATACGCGAGGCCATTATAGAGAACGCAGCCGAAAACGACGAATCGCTTATGGAAAAATACTTTGAAGGCCAGGAGCTTACTAAGGATGATATAATAAAGGGTTTAAAAATTGGTATCGCCTCAGGCGATGTAGTGCCGGTTTTTTTGGGCGCGGCCGCTCCTAATTTTGGCATATCGCTGTTTCTTGACAGTTTAACTGCATTTATGCCTTCCCCCGACAATGCTATCAGCATAAAGGGAAAAACTCAAAAGGATGAAGAGATAACCTTCACTGCGGATATAAAGCATCCGTTTGCAGCTCAGGTTTATAAGACAATAGCAGACCCGTTTGTCGGCAAACTCTCGGTATTTAAAGTGCTTGGGGGGGAACTGGCTGCCGGAAAGCCAATAAAGAACGGCAATACCGGCAAATCCGAAAAATTCGGCCAAATCTATATAATGAGCGGCAAGAAACAGATAACCGTTGACAAACTTGCTGCCGGAGATATCGGCGCACTTGCCAAGCTGCAGTATACAGAAACTGGCAGCACTCTTTGCGATGAACAACATGTGGTTGTATTCCCGGACGTAGTCTTTCCCGAACCGTGCATTTCGCTTGCTGTATCGGCGAAGAAGCAGGGGGAGGAAGAAAAGGTGTTTGCCGGGCTGCACAGGCTTGAGGAAGAAGATTGCTCGTTTAAGGTAATAAAACAGACTGAAACGTCAGACACGCTTGTCAGCGGCCTCGGAGAACTTCATCTTGAGGTAGTCTGTAAAAAGCTACATAATAAATTCGGCGTTGAAGCGCAGCTCTCAGACCCCCAGATTCCGTACCGTGAGACGATAAAGAAAAAGGTTAAGGCGCAGGGGCGTCATAAAAAGCAGTCCGGCGGTCACGGACAGTTCGGTGACGTATGGATAGAGTTCGAGCCGTTGTTCGATTCGGAGGAGTCTTTTGAATTTGTAGATAAAATAGTAGGCGGTGTCGTGCCGCGCCAATATATTCCGGCAGTTGAAAAGGGGCTTCGCGAAAGCCTTTCGCGCGGTGTGCTGGCAGGATTCCCTATGGTGAACTTGCGCGCAACACTCTACGACGGTTCATACCATCCGGTGGATTCGTCCGAACTTGCTTTCAAGGTTGCGGCCAGCCTGGCTTATAAAAAAGGCTGCATGGAAGCTAACCCGACGCTTTTAGAGCCAATATACAAACTTGTAGTTACCATACCTGATGAATACATGGGCGATGTAATAGGCGATATCAACCGCCGGCGCGGGCGCATACTGGGCATGAATCCGGTATTGGGCAATCAGGAGGTTGCCGCCGAGGTGCCGCTTGCGGAAGTATTCAAATATGCGACTGATCTGCGTTCCATGACACAGGCAAGAGGTTCGTTCAAAATGACTTTCGAGCGCTATGAAGAGCTTCCGGGGAACCTGGCCGAAAAGGTGATAGCGCAGGCCAAGAAGGATGCGGAAGAAGAATAGCATAAAGCGAAAGAGCCGTATATCAGCGGCTCTTTTTAGAATGTTCTTATAATATTATACGGGCGCCGATGCTAAACCTCAGACCTTATGAACAAACGGAAAATTATACATTTGAGTGTGGATTATTCTTATGCGGCATTGTATAATAAAATTGCCATTGATGTTCACGGGATGCAAAGACGCATATTCGTGATTATGGCGAAAAAACCAAAGGAGTTGATGCCAGTATGATACATTTGATTTACGGTAAAAAGGGTACGGGAAAGTCTAAGAAACTTCTTGATATGGCGAATGCCGAGATCGAAAGGACACATGGGAACATAGTATATATCGACGACAACAAGCGTTGCATGTACGATTTAAAGCATCAGATCCGTTTTATCAATTTAAATGATTACAATATTAGCTCACCTGACATTCTCTACGGTTTCATTTGCGGCATACTATCACGTGATTTTGACATCTCTTCTATATACATCGACGGGCTAAAAAGAATGGTTAATTACAAAAGCGAGGAACTCAAAACGCTGCTTACACGCTTGGAAAAAGTTTTTGATGATATAAATGCGCATATCGTAATCAGCGGTGATGACGATATGCCGGAATACATGGCAAAATATATTAGTTAAAACGATAAAAAGAAAAAACCTGCGCAAAACGGTGAATCTATTTAGTTCAGGTTGTTTTTAGATTATTATTTGTGCTTTATCGGAGGCTATTGAATGTTACTAATCAGTACGCGGGAAGGCTGCGCCGGAATCAGCGCCAGTGCAGCAACGCTTGCCGGCATCGCTCCGGACGGCGGACTTTTTGTTCCAAATTCTTTTCCCGCATTGGAGCTTGAGAATATTGCCGGATTATCATACCCAAATCTTTGCGCTTATGTGCTGGGGCTGTTTTATGACGATATAGACGGTCTTGAAGCTTTGACAAAAGATGCATACGATGGATTCAATAATAATAAAACTGCGCCGGTTGTAAAAATTGCTCCGGATGAATACATGCTTGAGCTTTGGCACGGGCCGACGCTTGCGTTTAAGGATATGGCTTTAAGCGTTTTGCCGAGGCTGATGACTGCGGCCATGAACGATGACGGAAAAATACTGATTCTCGTAGCGACATCGGGAGATACGGGCAAAGCTGCTCTGGAAGGATTCTGCAACGTGCCGGGTACGCGCATAGTGGTGTTTTATCCGAACGGCGGAGTATCCGAGATGCAGCGACTTCAGATGGTGACTCAACAGGGAGACAATACGCATGTGATGGCTGTCAGCGGCAATTTTGACGATACGCAGAATACTGTAAAAGATATTTTTGCCGACAGGGAGTTCGCGGCTTTAGCTTTTACGCACGGCTACAGCCTTTCATCCGCCAACTCAATAAACTTCGGACGCTTAGCGCCGCAGATTGCGTATTATGTCGGCGCGTACGCACAGCTTCTTTCAATGAAAGAAATCACGTTGGGAGAGCGCATAAACTTTGTCGTGCCTACGGGCAACTTCGGGAATATACTGGCGGCTTATTACGCGAAAAGAATGGGGTTGCCCATTGCGCGTCTAATATGTGCGTCCAACAAAAACAATATACTGACAGACTTTTTTAACAAAGGTACTTACAGCCTAAAAAGGCCTTTTTACAAGACAATGTCGCCGTCTATGGATATACTGATATCCAGCAATCTTGAGCGGCTGTTGTTTGAACTAACGGGTCGAAGTGCGCAGGCAGTAAACAAAATGATGAGACAGCTTAAGGAAACGGGTGAATACAATATTGCGCCGGAAGCAAAAGATATTTTAGAAAATGGGTTTTTTGCAGACTGGTGCGGCGAAAACGAAACTGCCCAAAGCATACGAGATACATACAAAAATAAAGAATATCTTATAGATACACATACGGCTGTCGCTATGGGAGTATATGAGAAATATAAGGCTAAGGGAGATGACACAAAGACGGTAATCGTATCAACTGCGTCGCCTTATAAGTTCCCGCATGACGTATTATCATCCCTTGGAGAAGATGCGCAGGGCATTTCAGGTTTTGATGCCGCAAGAAAGCTTAGCAGTATTACGGGCACAGACCTGCCGAAACAGATTATGGAGCTGGAAGGAAAGCCGGTCCGTCATTCTGGCGTATACAACAAAGACGAGCTTAAACAGGCCGTGCTTTCCGTATTATAGACATGTATACCGCATGCTTTGAAGTGGCGCTGCATATTCCGGGGGCTTTAAGCTTAAAGGATAAGCGGTGCGTAATAAACAGCTTAAAGCAAAAATGCAAAAACCGCTTTAATGTTTCCGTTGTAGAATGCGGAGAGGACGGTAAGTGGCAGACTGCACGGCTTGGGTTTGCAGCAGCGGCAATAAGCGCTTCTGCGGCGCAGAATATGCAAAACTCAATTATTGACTTTATAATAAAAGACGGAAGATCGGATATTATCGACATCGTTACAAACTAGGAGGACAAATGGAAAAGACTATATTCTCCGGAGTGCAGCCCTCGGGAGTTTTAACTGTAGGCAACTATCTGGGCGCAATCAAAAACTGGGTTAAACTGCAGGACGAATATAACTGCTACTACTGCGTTGTGGATATGCATGCCTTAACGGTGCGGCAGGACGCATCCAACCTTCGTAAACGCTGCCTTGATACAATATCTATGCTGCTGGCTTCAGGGCTTTCAACCGAAAAAAATACGATTTACTTTCAGTCGCATGTGCCTTTCCATTCCGAACTGATGTGGGTATTATCTTGCTACACATATATAGGCGAACTTTCGCGCATGACACAGTTTAAAGAAAAGAGCGAAAGACACGCGGATAATATAAACGCAGGGCTTTATACATATCCGGTGCTTATGGCGGCAGATATACTGCTTTTTGGCAGTCATCTTGTGCCTGTTGGTGCCGATCAGAAACAGCATCTGGAAATAACGCGCGATATTGCACAGCGGTTTAATAACATTTACGGGGATGTATTTACCGTGCCGGAACCGTACATACCAAAGGCAGGGGCGCGTATAATGAGCTTATCGGAGCCGACATCAAAGATGAGCAAATCGGATGATAATGAGAATGCCTATATTTCACTGCTGGATACGCCGGAAGCTATAAGACGCAAATTCAAGCGTGCCGTTACAGATTCGGACGGAGAAATACGCTTCTCAGAGGATAAACCGGGTGTCTCTAACCTTATCAGCATTTACAGCGCCGTCACGGGCAGGAGCATAAGCCAAATCGAAACGGAGTTTTCAGGAAAAGGCTATGGTGCGCTTAAAGAGCGTGTAGCCGAAGCCGTAATAGCAGAACTTGCGCCTTTGCAGCAGCGTTTTGCGCAAATACGCTCGGACAAGGCGTATCTTAACGATGTGATAAAAAGCGGCGCTCAGCGCGCGTCCGGTGTAGCCATAAAAATGATGCGCAAAGTATATAAGAAAATTGGCACTGCGCCCAGAGAGGTTTAAGTCTGTATCATAGTTGTTCGGAAATGTACTTAACACGGGAACATCATTAATGCGGTTTCCGCTTAACAGTATTGGCATTACATGCATATTTCTTTTTATTATGTAGTACGTTACCGTAAGAAAAGAGGGCTTGTGTGGAAAGCCCCCAAGAACAACATTTGAGTACACATTTATGTGTATTTATGCTGTCACCTTATGACTTTAATACCAGGTGCAGCGTTTGCACCGTAAAGATTATCTTAGCATTTTGCTGGTCCGCAGCCTACTCCGCCCCAGCCGCCGTCACCGCAGCAGCAGCAAAGCAGGATGATTATCCAGATAATGCAGCTGCATCCGCCGCCGCCGAATCCACCGAAGCCGTGGCCACAGTCACCCGCGCCGCCGCCGCAGCCGCCGCAGCAGCATAGCAGAAGTATAATCAGCCAGCAGCAGTTATTGCCGAATCCGCCGCATCCACAATCGTAACCCATATATAACGTCCTCCTTGATAGATATTAGGTAATCCCTTTTATTAGGCTCAGTCTATACTACGCAGGAGGCGTAAATTTGGTGCATATAGGCGCGGATGCTATTTCAGCGCCATTTTATCAAGCCCTTCTATACAGGCGAGTTCCTTTTCAATCCGCCTTGATTTTTTTGAGGCGTCTTCTAAATTATTCTGCGCGGCGGCAAGGCTGCGCTGCGTACGGTCTATTGCATCTGTAAAGCCGGAGAATGAATTGCGGGTTGCTTCCAGCAGCCTTATAACTTCGCCTGAACGTTTTTCTATCGCCAAAGTTCTAAAACCCATCTGAAGGCTTGATAAAAGCGCCGTAAGCGTTGAGGGCCCTGCTATGGTGATGCTGTATTCACGCTGGCATATATCAGATATCCCAAGGCTTATGGCATCGGCATAAAGCCCTTCAATTGGCAGATACATTATGGCAAAGTCCGTGGTAGCGGGCGGACAGATATACTTGTCGCGTATACGCTTAGCCTCGTTAATCAGGCTTTTACCAAGTGCTTTAAGCGCTTCTTTAGCCTGCTGCTTATCGCCCGAGGCAAGCATCTCGTCTTTTCGTATATAGTTCTCCATAGGGAATTTCGAATCTATAGGCAGCAGCAGCGTTCCGTTGCCTGATCCGGGGAGGACAACGGCGTATTCAACGTGTTCGCGCCCCTTGCCTAAATAAGCATCCTTAACGAACTGCACGGGGGAAAGCATCGCTTCAAGAAGGCTTCCAAGCTGTGCTTCGCCCCATGTTCCTCGCACTTTGACATTGGAAAGCACACGCTTTAAGTCGCCGACTCCTGCGGCAAGAGAGCGCACTTCGCCCATGCTGACAAACACTTGCTCAAGCTGGTCGGAAACCTGCTTGAAAGAGCCTGTCAGCCGTTTTTGCAGCATTTCCGAAAGCTGTTCGTCAACCGCCATGCGCATCTGCTCCAGCCGGCGCTCATTCACATCAGACATGGCTTTTAGCTGCCGTTCCACAGCTTTGCGCAGGTTTTCCATGCTGACTGTATTTGAAACCGCCGTTTCGCCGAGAGTTTTTGTAAAGCTATCTCCGATAGCACCGAACATCTCGCGTACTTCCCGGCGCTGCAGATACGCATTTTCCGAGTTTTGTTTCTTTATGTCTCCGAGCAAAGATAATAATTCAGACTGCATATTGCTCAAAGCCGCAGAGTTATCCGTCTGCCGCTTATTCTTAGCAAGCAATATACAAATTACTGCAACGGTTAGCAAAAGACTTGCCGAAACTGCGATATAAAAAAATGTGTCCACCCTAACACCTTCCTTCCCAGCATATATTATAACATACGCATGTACGAAATTTAGGACAAGTCTACGCCTTTATTATTGTTATGCGATAATTAATTGTTGACTTTGAGATATTATTATGCTATTCTCACAAAAAACGGAGGGATTAAATGAGCAGAAGTGAATGGAATATCCCAATAATATTAAAAAGGATGATAGAATGCCTTTTGATACCCGGAGCCCTGCTCATATTAGCTCTGCCTGTTGCTTGGATAACAGGGCCGTCCGCAATCAGGGATTTTTTTGCCGGGCATACCGATAATCAGTGGATTACATTTATTTTTCTGCAGATAAGCGCTGTTCTATGCTGGTTTATACTGTATTACCTGTGGCGGCTTTTAACGACAGTAATAAAGAGCTCGCCTTTTGTTTACTGTAATGTGCTCTATTTAAAATACATCTCTTATTTTTGCGCATTCGCGGCTCTCGTACTGATTGTAAAAACCTTTGTAGACTTTTCGGTGCTAACACCTGTTGTGGCTGTGCTTGCCGCGCTTTCCAGCCTTTTCTGTCAAACTCTTGCAGCGGTGTTTGATAAGGCCATACGGTTGAAAGACGAGAACGACCTGACCATTTAGAGGAGGATATATTGGCTATTATCGTGAATCTGGATGTCATGATGGCAAAAAGAAAAATATCTTTAAACGAGCTTTCGGAAAAGGTAGGCATAACGAAGGCTAATTTATCTATATTAAAAACAGGAAAAGCAAGAGCCGTGCGCTTTTCGACATTAAACGCTATTTGTGACGAGCTTAACTGCCAGCCCGGCGATATACTTGAATACAGGGAGGAAGAAGATGACTGATACAGGATATCTTTACGAATATTTTTTGGAGAATACTCCGCAGGCCGATACTGAACCGCAAGAAAGCGGGGAAAAGGAAGAATAACAAGCGCCGTTTACAGGGTAACATTTGTTAAAATTTTTAGCTTTGATTGACGACATAAAGACTGCATGTTATTATATACCGGTTAAAAGGGAGTAGCTCCCAATGGTGGCACGGGTCGTCAGCACGCTGAATTTTTAGCCGTCCGTGCCGTAATAGCGAGACTTTTAATGCATCACAAAGCATTAAAAGTTTTTTTATTAACTTAAAGGAAGTTAATACATATGATAATAACACTGCTGCTGTTCATACTTGGGCTTGCCGTAATAATAAAAGGTGGCGACTTATTTGTAGATGCCTCCGTATGGATAGCAAAAAAGACGGGAATGCCCCGTATGCTTATCGGTGCTACTGTAGTATCTTTGGCAACAACGCTGCCGGAGTTTTTTGTATCTGTTATAGCGGTATCAAAAGGTGTGGCAGACCTTGGTATTGGCAATGCGATAGGTTCGGTGATTTGCAATACGGGTTTAATACTTGCTCTGTCTCTTATTATACGGCCGCAGCGTGTAAAAATGGGCACATTTTTTGCAAAAGCGGCAGTAATGGTGGTCTCGCTGTTGCTGCTGTTCGTACTTTGCCTTGACAGCAGTTTAAGCGCAGCAGAAAGCATACCGCTCTACTTGCTGCTCTCGCTGTTTGTATACTCCAATGTGCGCGAGGCAAGGAACGGCGACATTCGTACTCCGGAAACAGCAGAGGGCAGACCTGCCGTCAATATAGTTAAATTTATCGCGGGAGCGGCCGGCATAGTTATAGGCGCCCGTATTCTTGTGGACAGTGCTGTAAAAATTGCGGCTTCGCTGGGTATTTCCGATGGAATAATAGGCGTGACAATTGTTGCTTTGGGGACGTCCTTACCCGAACTTGTAACAACAATTACTGCGCTTAAGAAAAAGGAATCCGAAATAGGAATAGGAAATATTATCGGTGCGAACATAATAAATATAACGCTGGTGCTTTCCACCTGTGCGCTGCTGGGGGGAAATATAAACTTAGAATCCAGCTATCTGCCGACTCTGTCCGGTATTATGCCGCGCAGCTTGTATATTGATATTCCTGTCGCTGCCTTGCTGTTTGTTTTGCTGCTTGTTCCGCCTTTGTTTTTTAAGGGCAGGCTTGCACGTTTTCAAGGCGTTCTTATGATCGGTGTATATTTTGCATTTATAGTGTTTTTGATAATAAATCTTTAGAATAAATGGTTTTACAGCTAATGGTGCCGTTTAACAAAGGTGATATAATAACCATATGGAACAAAAGTTTATGGCAGAAGCGGTCAAGATGGCAGAAAGGGCTGCAAAAAAGGATGAAGTACCGGTAGGCGCCGTTATTGTTCAGCGGGGCAGGATTATTTCCCGCGCAAAAAACGAGAGAGAATCTAAAAAGAATCCTCTGGCACATGCGGAGATGATAGCGATAAAAAAGGCGGCGCGCAGGCTTGGCGGCTGGAGACTGTTAGACTGCGTTTTATATGTTACGCTTGAGCCGTGCCCGATGTGTGCAGGAGCAATTGCAAACGCGCGCATAGGCGAAGTGGTGTTCGGCGCTTACGATAAAAAAGGCGGCGCATACGGGTCGCTTTATAATATTGCTGACGGAAAGTTAAATCACACTCCGAAGATTTACGGCGGATTGATGGAAAACGAATGCGCTGCTCTGCTGAAAACTTATTTTCGCGGAAAAAGGCGCTGAAAGATAATTATGCAAAAAGAAAATAGTTCCAATATTTTACGCCTTAACGCCTGCGATGTTTCAGCCGCAGGTTTTTTGTTTATTAAAAAAATGAGAATTTTCCTGGAGGACGGCTTAGTGCATTTTTATGACGGCTTGAACACTCAAAGCACAATCCGCACCAATTTTTCATACCATACAAATTTCGAGCAATTGAAAATGTTTGATACCCCGGGAATGAGAACCAGCAGCATGTTTGCTTTTGAAGCAGATACCGATAAAGGGATTATCATAAAGACCGATATAATCAATTGCATTGAACAGCGTATTTCATTTGAAGAATTTTTGCGGCAGATACATGACGATGACGTACAGTCTTTTAAACAGATAATAAAATATCGCCCCGGACAACCACAAAAAAGGGTAGATATCGAATTAAGGACATGTACGGGAGGAGCAGTAAGAAAGAACAAACTGAAAGGCATGGTATATTCCAAGGAAGGCCATGCATATATGACTGGTCTTTTTTATGATACGGAAAATGCCGCGGCGCAGGCTGCACGGCTCGAATACCTCGAAAAGTTTGATATAAAATCGGGGCTTGCCAATGCGCAAATGCTTGACGCAATTTTCGAGGACATTTCCAGATATGGTATGTATCCTCAGACGCTTATTGTAGCGGATATTGACAGGTTCAAATATATTAATGACAGCCTTGGTTACCATGCCGGCGATACGCTTATAAAAAACGTGGCGGATGTATTAAGAGACTGTTTTTTTGATGCGGAAATAATTGCGCGTATAAGCGGAGGAGAATACTGCGCCGTATATGCAGGCAAAAGCCGCCTTGAGATAGACCATAAGATTAAAGAAGCTCAGATGATGCTGCATGGAATGTATCTTAATTTGATAAAAGCTGAAGTAAGTTTCGGATACGCCGTTATTGAAAAGGGAAGCGATTTTTGTACGCTTTACAGCCAGTCAACACAAAACTTAAGACGCGCGAGGAACATACGAAAATTATTATCCGGAAACAGCATTGTTGACAGTATTAACCGCAGCATTGAGCAAAGGGTAAACTGGGGTAAAAGGCAGACGCGATTGCAGAGCTTGTCAACACAGATTGCAGGCAATCTTGGCTGTGACGAGGAATGCTCAGAAACGTTAAAAGTACTTGCCAAAATTGCCGATCTGGGGTTTATAGGGATAGATACCCACATTATAAAAAAACGTGCCGTGCTAAGCCCGGAAGAATATGATCAATACCTGCCGCACATTGAGATCGGACGCGATATTATTGCCAGCATAGACGAAGTGTCTGAATATGAGGGGCTGTATCTTGATATTTTCAAAAGATATGACGAATGGCAGGACGCTATTGCTATGCCAAGCCGGATACTTGCCGGAGCTATCGGATTTGACGATATAATGTACGCTTGCCCCAAGGTAAGCTTTTCGCAGATAAGAAAAAATGTTTTAATGAAACGCGGCAAAGAGTACTGCCCGGCCGTTGCCGATGTCATACTAGCGGTTGCCGGCAAGCATTA
>CAZSMH010000011.1:3377-4624 GCA_964607965.1 uncultured Christensenellaceae bacterium | reverse complement strand
TCTGCTGTGGGTATATTGCGCGATGCGGGTTCTTTTCCGTTGCTGATTAAGCACTGGCCTTTGTAATAGGCGCCCTGCTCAATAGCAAAGCTTGAAGCCGTAAGGTCTCCCATAAGCTTAGCCCCGCTTAACATCTGTACAGTACCGGTTGCCGTTAAATCGCCGATTATTTCTCCTGCAATATTAACATCACAGGCAGTAACAGAACCTTCTATACTACCGTCTGCACCAACGGTAACATTTCCGCCGGCGCTGAGTTTTCCTTTAAGGTTTCCGTCTATACGTATGCCGCCCAAGGTGCCTATGTCGCCGATAAAGCTTGTGTTATAAGGAATGCTTGCGTCCGGAAGATTTTTCACGATGCGCTGCTGTTGCACATCCTGTTTTTTAGCCATAATTATTCACCTCTAATATTGATTATTTTTTAAATATTCTTCTAGCCGGTCGGCGCTTGAGAATGCCTTTACAATCATGGATTGATGCACCGGGCATTGCCTGGATGTCTCGTGTACACGGCTATGCATAAAGTGTATGCAAAAATGTCCTTTAAGGCCGTTCCCGTGAATATGGCTGTTTGCATGCGGCATGCCGTTAATTGAAGCTGCAAAATATCGGTCATTAACTTTTACCCAAATTGCACGCCTGTCCCATGACCACTTTCCTCCATATATCTGCTTGAATATCTCGGTATCTTCCGTTGTCAACGGGTCGGTATCAGAATGGTATGTACCGCTGCAGCGCTTAGCATTAAAGGAGAGTCCGGTATCCACATCGATAATGACAATTTCGGTACCGCGGGGCAGTATATCCTTGCTGATATCAAACCAGCTTAACAGCTCTACACGCCCGTTCTTACTGCCGCTTTCCATCTCTATGGTAAAAGAATTCGCAGATGATTCTATCTCAAGCCATGGGTCAGACATAAGAGCAGAATCATCGGAATACTGTACCTCGTCTCCTGTTATAACGGCAAGGTTATTTAAGTCGAATTCGTCAGGCAATACATTGGCGCTGTCGGTAAGGATTCCGGCTGATGATGCATCAGACAGTTTTAGGTCAACCATTTGTGTTAAGCCGTCAACTGTTCTTGATAGCTTGTCCAAAGAAAGATAAGCGCTTATGCCGGCATATAAGCCTGTACTTATTGCACATATCAAAACAAAACAAATAAAAACGAACATATACTTTTTTATCACAAGACAAAATGGTTTTTTTCTCGCCTGATTAGAGCTGATAATTGTTATTGA
>CAZSMH010000011.1:0-3277 GCA_964607965.1 uncultured Christensenellaceae bacterium | reverse complement strand
GCAATACGTCCGGTTATGGGCTTTATATAGCTTAGCGGGTCGTATCCTGCCTGAGCTGCCTGTTTTATGTCCAGCGTAAAAAACAAATTGTCAGTTTCAATAAAAGGCGCCAGATTCTCAGGGAACGATGGGTTGCTATACCAGCAATAGTGTACATTCTCCCAGGCCAGTTTAATACCATAATCTTTAGCCATATTTGACAGCACATTAACCGTACCGGCAATATGCTTAAAATCAAGAGTCAGCGGCTGTGATTTTTTAAGGTGTACAGGACCATGAAAAACGTAAACATTTGCGCCTAACTTCTCACCGGCTTTCAAAACCCGGCAAAATATATCAAACGCTTCTTTTCTGGATCGCTGATGCCTTGAAAAGAGTTGAGGTTCAAACTGCAAGGAATAAGCGTGAATCGAGCTAATATTGACACCAAGCTCTTTCGTTAAAGCCCCAAGTTTTTTTATATAATTCGGTTTATATTCGTACATGCAACTGAAAAAAACCTCTGTGTTTCTTACCCCAAGCTTACTGAGAATTACAATTGCATCTTCATTTAAATAGTTAGGGAAAAAACATGCAGTTGATATACCGAATATCATAGAGTCCTCCGTGCGATATTATAACAGATTATATTAAAAAGGTGAACATATTAACAAAAAAATATAAAGGTAATAATAATTATATATCGAAATATAAATATATCAATTAAATAAATACTTTTAAGGTATTTATTATCCGGAGTAAAAGATGAGTAAAAAATATATTATAGTCGGCGGTAACGTAGCAGGAACCAGCGCAGCCGCGCGGCTGCGGCGTCTTGATGAATTTGCCGAAATAATAGTTTTAGATAAAGGTTCAAGCATGTCTTTTGCAAGCAGCGGATTGCCGTATTATATAGGCGGAGTAATAAGTTCCCCCGATTTATTGACGCGCAGTTCGCCCGAGAGTTTCTTGAAAAATCTGAATATCACCGTAAAGACACGGCACGAGGCTGTCAGCATAGACAGATACGATAAAAGCATAAGGGTGCATGATATTGAGCCGGACAGCTACTACGACCAAAAGTATGACAAGCTTATACTTGCGACCGGAGCCGTGCCGCACTGCCCTGATATAAAGGCTGCTGACAGGCCGGATGTATTCATGCTTAAGAATCCGGAAGATTTAACGCTTATATCCCGGTATATAGAAGAGGCGGATGTGCGCCGTGCCGCTGTTATAGGCGGCGGAGACGTTGGCCTTGCAGTTTCTGAGAATCTGTCAAAGAGAGGTATTAAAACGTGTGTAATTGAAAAAAAAGCCCATGTAATGCCTACTTTTGACGCTGAGATGGCTCAGTTTGCAAAAATAACACTCGAGAATAACGGCATAGCGCTTATTACCGATACCGTTGTAAACGCCTGCCAGCCGATTGACGAGGGACTGCGCCTTGAACTCTCGGATGGCCGTTCTATTATTGCAGATATGGTTGTGATTTGTGCGGGATTAAAGCCCGAGACAAGGCTTGCTGCCGAGTCAGGGCTTGGGATAGGTATAACGGGCGGTATACTTGTTGACGAACATCAGCAGACTACCGACAAAGACATTTACGCCGTGGGGGACGCTGTTGAGGTTGAATCCACACATGGCGGCAAAATACTAATATCCCGTGCGTCTCCGGCAACACGGCAGGGACGGATTGCGGCAGACAGTATATGCGGTGCAGGTTCGCGCTATAAACACACAATAGGAGTAACTATAGTTAAGCTGTTCGATGCCTGTTTTGGCGCCGCAGGGCTTACCGAACAGCAGCTAAAATGGCGGGGGTTCAAATACGAAAAAGTGTACTTGCGCGCACTGTCATACGAAGACTATTATCCCGGTGCGGACATACTTAGTGTAAAGCTTTGTTTCGATAAGCGTGCAGGTCGTATTTACGGTGTGCAGATAGTCGGTAAAACAGGAGTTGACAAAAGAATCGATGTGTTTGCTACAGCAATGTATGCCGGCTTAACGGTTGACAAACTGGCGGAACTTGAACTGGCATACGCGCCTCCGTTCAGCGCGCCGCGGGATGTTGTAAATATGGCTGGCTATATTGCGGGGAATGTGCTTTCAGGCTTAAGCAAAGTTGTGCACTGGAATGATTTGAAGAAGAGAAAAAAGGATACCATATTGATTGATGTACGGTCGGCAAAACAGCGCGAATCCGGTGATATTAACGGATCAATTAACATACCGATTGACCAGCTGCGAGACCGGATAGATGAACTTGACAAAGAAAAAAAGTACATAGTTTTTTCCCAAAGCGGTCACCGCTCATATAACGCCGAACGGCTTTTAAGGCAGCGGGGATACGATGTAAAAAACCTTTCAGGCGGATTTAGTCTGTACGAGGTGTTTAATAGGATGGAGTAAATGGATATTTCAAAGTTTGAGGTGCTGGCCGCCAAATTAAGAGTACTCGGGCATCCCGTCCGTTTATGTATCGTCAACGGCCTTTTTAAGAAAAGCTGCCATGTAAAACAGATATGTGAAACGCTCGGAATACCGCAGCCTGTTATTTCTCTGCATCTGTCAAAGCTAAGAGCGGCGGGGATTGTTGTAGGAGAGCGCAAGGGGAACTGTATGTGTTACAGGGTAGTGGACAGGGTAACCCTGCGGCTGCTGGAAATGCTGCCGAAATAGATGGATATATATTGATTGATATAAATTTGCCGGGTGCTGCGCACATTTTTGACGCCCGGCTTTCTGGTGGGGGGACTATGGAAGTCAATTATATTCTAACAGGCATATGCGGTTTATCCTGCAGATTGTGTCCGCGGTATCATATGGATTCAAAAAGCCGGTGTCACGGGTGCAAAAGCGAATCCAGAATGACAGCGGGATGCCCTTTTATCACCTGTGCTATAAATAAAAAAGGAATAGAATTCTGCTGGGAGTGCAACGAGGGCGAATACTGTCAGAAATGGAAAAGACACAGGCAACTTGGCAGACAGCGTGATTCGTTTAAATGCTATCAAAGGCTTGATCATGATATTGATTTTATTAAAGAAAACGGCATAGAAAGGTACGAAGATATACAAAAGAAGAGAGAACGGCTGCTTGTAGAAATGCTTGAATCGTGTAATGAAGGACGTTCTAAAAGCTATTACTGCATAGCAGCGACGGTTTTAGAGCCTGACGAACTAAGATATGTATTAAGCAAGGCAGAAAACAGTTCAAAAAATCTATCCATTAAAGATAAATCAAGGGTTGTGCATGAAATACTGGACAACATAGCTTTGCAAAAAGAATATTG
>CAZSMH010000010.1:0-37483 GCA_964607965.1 uncultured Christensenellaceae bacterium | reverse complement strand
GTAACCTGTCTCTTATTTTAGAAATATGTGTTGACATTGCAACGCGAGCGTTCTCCGGATCTTTATTTTTTAAAGCCTGTATTATCTTTTCATGTTCCACCAAAGATTGATGAATGTTTTCCGGAGACTGCAGGGCATATATTCTTATTCGGTAGACCAAATCACCTAGTCCGTTAAATATTTCCTTAACCTTTTTATTTTTCATACTATTAACTATTATTCCGTGCAACATAATATCGTATTTGTTGTATTCTTTGTTATCGCCCTGCTCTGCCGATACTCTGCATTGCTGATTAAGGTATACTAATTCATTTAATTCTTCCTCAGCAATTTTATCCGCAAGCTTTTCCGCTGCATACGATTCTATAATCTGCCGTAAACCGAAGGTGTCTTCAAAATCCTGCTTTGTAACGCCGCACACAAAAAACCCTACGCGGGATAAAGATGTTATAAGCCCATCCTGCCGTAAACGCAGCAGCGCTTCTCTTATTGGTGTTCTGCTTATGCTTAGTTCTTTTGAAAGTTCTTCGATGTTAAGCTGCATGCCCGGTTTTATTTCATACTCGAGAATACGTGTTTTAATTGCCATATAAGCCCATTCATTAAGATTAAGCGGCTTGCTTGCAATAACCGAATCTGTTGACCTATAATACATTCTTTAAACCTCTTTTATCTGCTCTTAATCATATATATGCATTAATTACTTTTATTAACTTCTGGAACATATTAATGTAACATACTGTATATTATAATTCCTTTAGTTGTTTTGTCAATATCTTATATTGATTACAGTATAATAGCATTAATTAATGCGCTGATTGAAAAACGTTCTTGATATTAATAAACAAAGAGGTTCCTATAGAATTATTCTTTAACCGTTAATCGTTATTGATTTTATCAGCCTTAGCGTTCCTCCCTAAAATACGATGTGCCAAGGCTTCCCGGAGGCGGATTCTTGCGTGATTTTCTTACCGATACAAATATAAGTACAATTATTGTAAACGCATAAGGCAGCATATCCACAATCTCAACAGGTATATTTATTTTTAATGACTGAAGCTGAAAGCCTATTATCCTTAACGCTCCGAAAATATAAGCGCCAAACAACGCACGAACCGGATTCCATACAGAAAAAATCACAAGTGCCACCGCAATCCATCCCATACCGCCTGTTATACCGGGCTGCCATGTTGTACTGTAATGCAAAGAAAGATAAGCACCGGCGATTCCCGACAATATACCGCCTATGAAAATAT
The DNA here is from genome assembly GCA_964607965.1 of uncultured Christensenellaceae bacterium. GTDB lineage: Bacteria > Bacillota > Clostridia > Christensenellales > SZUA-584 > SZUA-584. The sequence continues at coordinate 36,227 of CAZSMH010000010.1, read as the reverse complement.
GTATATATTTATTGCCGTTTACTCTGATGCCTGCGGCGTCCGCAGCGCCGGGGTTTTCTCCCACCGTGCGCACTTTTAACCCCGCAGTGGTTTTATTTAGGTAAATCCACATAGATATTGCCGCAATATAGCCAAAGTATACAAAAACGCTTTGATTGAAAAAGGTCTGGCCTATAACCGGTATTTTCGATAACAGCGGTATCGCAAAACGCTGGAATATACCTGTAACCTCGGTTGACAGCGTTAAGCCCGTTACAGAATTGCATGTAAAATTTGCGAGGCCTGTTCCGAAAATAGTCAGCGATAAACCGGTAACAACCTGATTGGCACGCATTGTTACCGTAAGAAACGCATATATAAGAGCGCCGATACCGCCGGCAGCCATACCTGCCAGCAATGCCAGGACCGGGCTGCCAAAAGCCATTCCCGCCGCAAAAGAGAAGGCCGCTCCCAGCAGCATCATGCCTTCAACACCAAGGTTCAGGTTTCCCGCCTTCTCTGTAAGTATTTCACCAAGAGTAGCTAAAAGCAGCGGAGTGCCGGAAGAAATTGTAGCAGCAAGAAAAGAAATTATTATGTCCATTGCTTATACCTCCCTCTTTGAAGAAGACCGTGCAATTTTATATCTTAAAAAGAATTCAAATGCCAGTACAAACAGCAGCACAAGACCCTGGAACACCGATGCTGCCGCGCTTGGTATGTTATAGGCTGTTTGAATAAAATTGCCCCCCTGTATCAGAGCTGCGAATAAAACGCATACTATACCGATAGCAACCGGATTTAAACGTGCGAGCCATGCGGTAATAATTGCCGTATACCCATATCCTGCGGAAAGGGTTTCGTTAAGAGTGCGTTCCACCCCCGTTGCCTGTATCATACCTGTAAGACCCGCCAGAGCACCTCCTAAACAAACAGTAACCACTATTGTCTTTGGTACATTAATGCCCGCATACCGCGCCGTGTCCACTGATTCGCCTATAACCATTATACGGTACCCGCCCTTGCTATGCGTTATAAACAAATATGTAGCTGCAATCAGGACGATTGCAATAATCCATCCTATGTTTACTCCCAAGATATGAGGAAGCAGTGCTTTTTCATCAAACATCGCAATTTTGGGAAACCCAAACGCCTCAGGGTCCTTCCATGCGTTGTACTGAAGGTATTGTATCGTTTTAAGAGCAATATAATTGAGCATCAGCGTGACAAGCGTTTCATTTGTGCCCCACTTTACCTTGAACAACGCAGGTATTGCCGCCCAAAGCGCACCCGCAGCAAGCGACGATGCAACCATAGCTGCAAAAAGCAGCCAAGCAGGCCAATCAGCACAAAAGAGTGCAAAATAAGAAGCCGCAAAAGCCCCCATGCAGATCTGTCCTTCTGCTCCTATGTTCCAGAACTTCATGCGAAATGCAAGCGATATTCCCAGCGATGTTATAACAAGCGGTATCGCAAACTCTACTGTTTTGGCTATCCGCCTTGCATTTCCGAAAGCACCGTCCAGCATGGATATCATTACAGACAGCGGATTATGCCCCGCTACGGCAAGGAAAGCCATGCCTGTTAAAAGCGCACACACAACGCCTAAAAGCCTTATCAAAAACGCTTTTTGGCCGCTGATGCTGTCTCTTGCGATAATTCTCATTGTATGTTCTCCATCTTCTGTCCAGTCATCATAAACCCTAACTCTGTTTTGGTAATTTTACGCGCATCCGCTATTCCTGTTACGCTGCCGTGACACATCACAAGTATCCGGTCGCAAAGCTGCATCAATACATCAAGGTCTTCGCCTACATATATAATGCCTGTTCCGGCTTCTTTTCGCGAGTTTATAAGCGAATAAATCTGCATGGATGCGCCTATATCAAGGCCGCGAACCGGATACGCCATTATAAGAAGTTTGGGACCTGAACGAAGTTCCCGTCCCACCAGCACCTTTTGTATGTTGCCTCCCGAAAGACGGCTGACTTGGAAACCTATATCCGGAGTGTCGATTGAAAGCTGTTTAACAACATCGCGCGCCATCTGCGCATATGGTTTTCTGTCTATAAAAATGCCTTTTTGAGTGTTATGCTCTTTTAGCATCATGTTTTCGGTAATGCTCATGCCTGCAACAAGCCCCATTCCGAGGCGGTCTTCGGGGACAAAGCTCATCGATACGCCGCGCTTTATTATATCTATCGGATGCAGACCAAGCAGATCCTCTCCAAGAAGTCTTACGCTCCCCTCGTATTTTGGATTAAGCCCCGCCAGTGTTTCGCAAAGCTGTTTCTGTCCGCTGCCTGCAACGCCGGCTATACCTAATATCTCCCCTTCGTAAACGTCGAACGATACGCCTCGCAGCACGGGTGAGCCGTCAATATCGTTTGTACTTAACAAATTAACGTCCAGCAGTTTTTCACCCCGCTGAACTTTTGTTCTTTTTATAGAGAGGTCTACCTCTTTGCCCACTATGTGGCGCACTAGCTGCAGCTCATCAATATCGCCGGTATTTAATGTCGCTACGGACTTGCCTTTCCGCAGCACCGTTACCCGGTCGGTAACATCCATAACCTCGCCGAGTTTGTGCGAAATAAATATTATGGACTTGCCTGCATCGCGCATAGAACGCATAATATCGAAGAGTTTCTCGGTTTCCTGAGGCGTTAGCACCGCAGTTGGTTCATCGAGAATAAGTATATCTGCGCCCTTATACAATATTTTAATAATCTCGACCGCCTGTTTCTGGCCTACCGGCATGTCCTTTATATAACAGCGCAAATCTATGTCAAACCCGTAGCTTTTTGATAAAGCGGATATTTCTTTCAGCTTTCTTTTGCTGTTTTTAAAAGTGCCCTTGGGGTTTGAGACCAGCACATTGTCAAGCGCGGTAAACGCTTCCGCCAGTTTAAAATGCTGATGTATCATGCCTATTCCATGTGATATGGCAACGGCAGGCGATGATATGTCCGTTAATTTCCCGTTTATATATATCTCTCCAAGGTCAGGTCTGTAAAGCCCCGAGAGAATGTTCATAAGCGTGGATTTTCCTGAGCCGTTTTCGCCTAAAACAGCATGGATTTCTCCCTTTTTCAGAGAGAAATCCACGCAGTCATTAGCTGTTACGGACCCAAATCTTTTTGTTATTCCGTTTAAACAAATAACGGTATCCGTATTCATGTTTTTCCTGTTTATTCTGCCGGAACTGTGCCTATAACATTTTCATACAGCCACATCATAGAAAGCATAGCTTCGTCACTTAAAACCTCGCCTTGCGCTACAACAATATTACCCTGATTGTCTGTAAGCGGGCCTGTGAAAACGTCCCAGCTGCCGTCTGCAAGCTTTGTCTTATATTCATCTACCAGCGCCTTTGCTCCCTCGGGAGCATTTTTAGTTAAGACCACATCTATAACGCCTTCGTCCATACCACCCCAGTAGTTCTCGTTTTCGTACTTGCCGTCAATTATTGACTGTATCACTTTCTTATAGTATGGTGTCCAGTTCCAAACGGCAGAGGCTATATTGGCATTTGGCGCAACGCCTATCATATCGCAGTGATAGCCCACTGAATAAATATTAGCTTCCTCGGCTGCCTGCTGCGGGCTTGTAGCGTCCTGATGCTGGGCTATTACATCGCACCCCTTAGAAATAAGCGTATTGGCGGCTTCCTTTGCTTTAATAGCATCAACCCAGTCGCCTGTCCACATCACTTCAACGGTTGCGTTGGGATTGGCGGTCTGTACGCCCAGCGCAAAGGCGTTCATTCCGCGTACAACCTCGGGAATTGCCATAGCCGCAACATACCCGATTTGGTTGCTTTTTGTGGCAAGACCGGCTGCAAGACCGGATAAGAAACGCGCCTGGTAAATACGCCCGAAATAATTTGCAAAGTTTGTATCGTTGGATTCATATCCACTGCAGTGCAAAAATATAACATCAGGATACTCTGCCGCTTTTACCTTCATGTGTTCCATATAACCAAAAGAGCAGCCAAATATTACATTGCAGCCCTGGTCAACCATATTGTCAATAACGTCTTCCATTTCTGCACCTTCGGGAACGAGCTCTTTATAAATTGTCTCTATGCCAAGTTCGGTTTCCAGCGCCTTTCGCGCGACATCGTGAGACGTTGAAAAACCTCCGTCTGCTGCCGGACCGATATAAATAAAACCGGCTTTCACTTTCTTTTCTCCAGCCTGATCCGCATTAGAACAGCCTGTCAAAACCAGCGCGAACATCATTATAAGCGCCAAGACTAATGTAAGTATCCTCTTCATTTTTATCCTCCTCATTGGTTTAAAATCATTTGTATAAGCCATATTACTATACAATTCGACAAAAGCGCAAGGTTTAATACCGAATAATACCTGCTATTTTTATTAGTGTTCGGAAAAAAAAGAACGGCTATTCGTTACGCAGCACAGCCTCTTTGATTATTCCTATATATTCGCGTATATGACATGCCACCAGTATACGCCAGTTGGTAGGCGCGCCTATGCCGCAAGCGTTTATACCGTATCTTTGGGCAGTGACCAGCGCACGGTATACATGGTAATCATTGGTCACCACAGCGGCGGTGCCGCCTCCGTTTTTGTTTATAATTTCGGCTGAATACTTCATATTTTCCGCGGTGTTGCGGGACTGCGCCTCCATTATTATACGATCTTTTTTAATACCGCGCGAAACAAGATATTCATACATAGCCTGCGCTTCCGAGAAAGGCTCGTTTTTGCCTTGTCCTCCCGACACAATACACTTTGCCTTTGGGTAAGACACAAGCATATCGTAAGCGCTGTCTAATCTGCTTTTTAGCGAGTATGTAAGCCTCCCGTCGGAAAAAATGCCGCAGCCTAAAACCAAAATAAAGTCTGGGTCCGTATCCGGCTTTGTGTTAAACAGTGCTGATAGTATCAGAGTTTCAAATACAACGGCAGCTAATAATGCGCCGCAAACACAGATAATAACTGCCCTTCTCAATTGCTTGTGTTTTATCGCCGGTCCGGCGCGAAACAGCCTTAACAACCCCCATATAACCAGCATTATGCCCAACAGTATAGGAATAATCATACCTATGGTTATTGCCGTTGAGCAAAGCACCGCGATAATTCCGAAGCCTATTCCCGCAATACCAATCAGTACAGAAACAGCAAAGAGTATCTTGAATATTATGTACTTAACCTTGTTTTTCATAACGTCCTCTTTTCATCGGCATCTGGCATATAATGCACATCCATAAGCGTAAGCCCTTTTGCGGGTGCGGTTATTCCCGCCGCGTTCCTGTCCCTGCCAGCGATAATACGCGCCATGCTTTCCGGCGGGCGTTTTTTAAGACCAATCTCTATAAGAGTGCCTGCGATTATGCGCACCATATGGTAAAGAAAACCCGAACCCGTAATATCTATGTGTATCAACGGTCTTTGCTCAATTACATCAATACTGGTTACCGTTCTCACAGTGCTCACTGCATCGCTGCCGCCTGCACAAAAAGCCGCAAAATCCTGCGTTCCTATAACAGCCTGTGCCGCTTTCCGCATCGCGTCAATATCCAGCCTGCCGCGCACGTGCGCTGCGGTATATCGCAATAAAGCCGGCGCGTGCACATCGTTGTGTATGGTATATCTGTATGTTTTGGAAACAGCGCAGTAGCGCGCATGAAAATCCTGCGGACACTCTTGTGAGTTTATCACGCGGATATCGGGAGGCAGATGCATGTTTAAAGCAAAGCTTATCTTCTCCGCCGGAATAGTGCAGTTTGTGTCAAAATGCGCGGTCTGCGCCCGTGCATGAACGCCCGCGTCCGTACGGCCTGCGCCGTGTATACATACTTTTTCTCCCGATGCGGCAAAAAAAGCGTGTTCTATCGTCTCCTGTATCGAAACTGCGTTCTTCTGGCGCTGCCAGCCTGCATAGTTTGTACCGTCGTACTCTATCGTCAGCTTTATACGCATAGGCCGCCCTCTTAAAACCCAAACGCCGCGAATACGATAAGCCCCGATACAAACGCTGCGGCAACAAAATCCCGGTAGTGCAGGCGCATTATCTTCATTCTGGTGCGCCCCTTTCCGCCGTTATAACAGCGCGATTCCATTGCAAACGCCAGCTCGTCAGCACGCCTGAAAGCGCTGACGAAGAGAGGCACTAACAGCGGAACCATTCCCGCAGCGCGTTTTAACACGTTGCCCGAATCAAATTCCGCGCCTCTTGCAGTCTGCGCCTTCATTATCTTGTCTGTCTCTTCTATCAATGTAGGTATAAACCGCATAGCGATAGTCATCATCATAGCCAGCTCGTGAACGGGAAACCGTATTGCCTTTAAAGGCTTTAACAAGCTCTCAAGACCGTCTGTCAGCGCTATAGGCGATGTTGTAAGTGTCAGCAGCGTTGTAGCTGTTATAAGGTAAATAAGCCTTACGGCCAGCCTTACGGCGCTTGTCAGCCCTTCCTGTGTTACGCGCAGTATCCACCACGAAAACAGTTCGGTACCACCCGAATAAAAAAAAGTGTTAAGCACAAACGTAAAAACAAGTATGAACCACAAAGGCTTTAAACCCCGCAGAACATATTTTATACTTAAGCTGGATAACAAAACAGTTAGCGTAAAAAACCCGAAAACAACTGCGTAGCCAATAACAGTGTGGACTAAAAAAACAAGAACTATAACGGCTACTGTCAGCACCAGTTTAATGCGCGCATCAAGCCTGTGGATAATAGAGTTTCCGGGGAAAAACTGTCCGAGCGTAATATTCTTTATCATTGCCTGCCCTCCAGAATGCGCGTTATGCACTCTTCAAGCTGTGCAACACGTATCACATCTTCGGGTACGTTCTTGCCCTTATCGCGCAGGCCCTGTGCAATCCTTGAAACGTACGGTATATCAAGACCGATGTCCTGCAGCTGTTTTTTTTGCTGGAATACCTTTGAAGGTATATCGTCCATAATAAGCTTAGCGCCGTTAAGGACTGCAACGCGGTTTGCGTTTTGCGCCAAATCGTCCATTGAGTGCGTTATCATTATTATGGTTACACCCTCACTGTTAAGCTTTGTAATAAGCTGCATAAGATGAGCGCGACCTTTTGGATCAAGCCCGGCAACTGGCTCGTCAAGTATAAGCACCCGCGGCCTTATGGCAAGCACTCCCGCTATAGCAACGCGCCGTTTCTGTCCTCCCGAAAGCTCAAATGGCGAGAGGTCTTTTATCTTATCATAGTCAAGCTCCATAAGCTCCATTGCGTGCTTTATTCGTGCATCAATCTCTTCTTCCAAAACACCGGTCTTGCGCGGTCCGAATGCTATATCTTTATAAACCGTTTCCTCAAACAGCTGGTGTTCCGGATATTGAAATACAACTCCTATATATCGCCGAAGTGCCTTTTTGTCATAGCCCTTAGCGCCTATATCCTGACCGTCAATCAGCACACGTCCTGATGTAGGCTTTAAAAGTCCTGCCATAAGTCCTATAAGAGTAGTCTTGCCGGAGCCTGTATGCCCTATTATGCCTAAAAACTCGCCGTCATCAATCTTAAGGCTTATCTCTTCGACAGCCTTAGCTTCAAACGGAGTTCCGGGCATATAAACGTATGTTAAGTTATCTAACTCAATCGGCATATTTTTTCCACCAGTTCATCGGTTGTAAGGGGGCACTCACCTAAATCGAATCCCCTTTTTTTAAGATTATGATATAACGCTATATGAGGCGGAGCCTCAAGCCCTGCCGCGGCAAGCAATCCTTCGTCCGCAAAAATCTCGCGCGGCGTTCCTTGTGCCATTATTCGTCCCTCTGCCATTACTATAACCCGGTCGGCAAACAGCGCCTCTTCCATATAATGGGTAATCAGCAGTATCGTCTTCCCGCTCTTGTTAAGCCGCGCTATAGTAGCAAGCACCTCAGTGCGCCCCTCAGGGTCTAGCATTGCCGTAGGCTCATCGAATACAATTATCTCAGGCTGCATTGCCAGCACGCCTGCAATTGCCACACGCTGTTTTTGTCCGCCGGAAAGCATGTGCGGCGCACGGTCGGCGTACTCGCTCATGTTTACCAAGGAAAGCGCCGTATCAACGCGCTCTCTTATTTGGGCGGGCGGTATTCCTATGTTTTCCGGCCCGAACGCAACGTCCTCTTCTACTATTGTGGCAACCAGCTGGTTGTCAGGGTTTTGGAACACCATTCCTGCAAATTTGCGTATATCCCATACCTTCGTTTCATCCTTCGTATCCATACCGTCAACCAGCACCCTGCCCGAGCTTGGCAAAAATAGTGCGTTTATATGCTTGGCAAGCGTCGACTTTCCTGAGCCGTTGTGCCCTATAATGGCAATATACTCTCCTTTGCACACTTCAATACAAATACCGTCAAGCGCGGTATTTGGGTTCGTCTCGCTTGAATAAACATATGAAATATCTTTAGCGTCAATAATCGGCATATTTTACTCCGTCTAATTATTCGCTCAATTATACACCAAAAGGCTCTGAAAACAAAATCTCAAAGCCTTTTTTATATCGTTTGTTGTTTATACAAGTTTTTTATATAAGCTCTAATATTACTGTTTCTGCACTGTCGCCTCGGCGCGGTCCCTTTTTAATAATGCGAGTATACCCGCCGCCCGTACCGAGTTCCTTAGCGCGCTCGTAATATTTAGGACCGTATTCACGGAACATCTTTTCAACAAGCGGATTTTTTACTTCGCCTGTACGCTTCTTATAATCGAACTTGCTCTCGCCGTCTTTTTTAGGCTCCGGTACATTATAAAGATACTGCATCAAACGGCGCCTCGCCGCAAGTTTAGACGGCGTATCATTTATAATCTCGCTCTTTGTTTTATCGCCGTCCTTATTAACCGTTTTTATAACTTTAACAGTATTCGCATGTTCTTTAACAGCAATCGTAATAAGCTTTTCCGCAATGCTCCTTGCCTCTTTAGCACGCGCAAGTGTCGTCTCGATACGGCCATGCCACAACAAACCCGTAACAAGGTTTCTCAGCGTGGCTTGCCTTTGATCCTGCTGCTGATTTAGCTTTCTGTATCCAGCCATGATAGCCTCCCATTGCCGCAGCGCCATATATTGTGCGGCACAAAATATAAAATCTTAGTCGTCAATCCGCAGCGATAGCCCTAAAGCGGCCAGCTTCTGCTCAACCTCTTCCAAAGACTTACGCCCCAGATTGCGGACTTTCATCATCTCTTCTTCGTTGCGCTTTATAAGCTCTTCCACAGTGTTTATACCTGCACGCTTCAAGCAGTTGTACGACCGGACTGAAAGATCAAGCTCTTCGATTGTTATCTCCAGCACCTTCTCTTTTTTGTCCTCCTCGGGCTCAACCATAATCTCAACGTCCCGAACGTGTTCTGTTAATGCAACAAACTGCGCCAAATGCTCGTTTAGAATTTTAGCCGCAAGCGAAACCGCTTCATCAGGTGCGATGGTGCCATTCGTCCACAGTTCCAGCGACAGCTTATCAAAGTCAGTCATCTGTCCGACACGCGTATTTTCCACAGTGAAGTTGACCTTGCGCACAGGAGTAAACAAAGAGTCCACGGGTATTATTCCAATTGGCATATCAGACTCTTTATTTCTTTCCGCCAGCACATACCCTCTGCCCTTTTCGACGGTTATCTCCATATAAAGGCTGCCGTCCTTGTCAATCGTTGCAATGTGCATATCAGGGTTTAATACTTCAACGTCAGCATCCATAGTAATATCGGCTGCCGTTGCCTCTTTAGGCCCTGATACGTCCAAGATAAGTGTTTTTGGCTCTTCCACATACATTTTAACGGCCAGACTTTTTAAGTTCATCACAATATTGACAACGTCTTCGCTGACGCCCTCAATTGTAGAAAACTCATGAAGCACGCCGTTAAGCCTAACCCTGGTTACCGCTGCCCCCGGCAAACACGATAACAGCACACGCCGAAGCGAATTGCCAAGCGTAGACCCGAAACCGGGCTCCAGCGGTTCCATAACGTATTTTGCATACGAATTGTCTTCTGACTTTTCAACACACTGTATATTTGGCTTTTCAATTTCTAACATTATAACCCTCCCGTTATAGACAATAAATTTTTTTGAGGGCAACCGCTTATAAACACCGCTTATTTGGAGTAATACTCAACGATCAAGTGCTCCTCTATGGTAAGATCCATATCTTCTCTTGCCGGCTCCGAAACCACTTTACCGGTCAACGCAGCGTTATCCATGCTAAGCCAGCTTGGCATAGGGCGCGCTTCATTATCGCGTATTTCTTTAAAACGATCGGTATCAGCAGATTTCTTTTTTACGGATATCTCTTCTCCGACGCTTACAAAATACGAAGGAATATCAACCTTTTTTCCGTTGACCAATATGTGTCCGTGCAGCACCGTCTGACGCGCCTGCGCACGGGAATCCGCAAGCCCAAGTCGATAAACTACATTGTCAAGCCGAGATTCGAGCAGCTTTAAAAGATTCTCACCGGACTTGCCCTTCATGCGCTCAGCAAGTTTATAGTATTTTTCAAACTGCGCTTCCAGCATGCCATAAGCACGTTTAACCTTTTGTTTCTCACGCAGTTGTATTCCGTATTCGGATACTTTCTTTCTGCCTCTCGTTTGTACTCCAGGCGCAGTGGGACGCTTGACAACCGAACATTTTCCCGAATAGCACCTGTCGCCTTTTAAAAACAGCTTGCAGCCTTCTCTACGGCAAAGGCGGCAAACAGAACCTGTATATCTTGCCATGTTTTCCTCCTTATACTCTCCGGCGCTTTGGCGGTCGGCAGCCGTTATGCGGTATCGGTGTCACATCTTTAATAAGGCACACCTCAAGCCCCGCCGTCTGCAGCGCGCGAATTGCCGCTTCTCTGCCCGATCCCGGGCCTTTTATATAAACGTCAACATACCGCAGGCCATGCTCCATAGCCGCGCTTGCAGCTTTCTCTGCCGCAATCTGCGCAGCAAAAGGCGTGCTCTTTCTTGATCCCTTAAACCCCATGCCGCCTGAACTGGCCCACGAGAGTGTATTGCCGGCAATATCAGTCATCGTAACCATCGTATTGTTAAAAGAAGCACGAATGTGCGCCTGGCCGCGCTCTATATTCTTTTTCTCTCTGCGCTTTCTTGATACTGTTTTTGGCTTAGCCATTTGCTATCCTCACTTTCTCTTTCCGCCAGCAGTACGCTTTGGCCCTTTTCTCGTCCTTGCGTTCTGCTTGGAACTCTGTCCTCTTACGGGCAAACCTTTACGATGCCTTATACCGCGGTAGCACCCTATTTCCATCAGGCGCTTAATATTCATCGTAACGTCACGCCTAAGGTCTCCCTCTACTTTTATATTCTTTTCGATATACTCTCTTAATTTTCCGACGTCTGATTCAGTTAAATCTTTCACCCTAATATCGGGGTCAACGTCTGTTGACGCCAGTATATCACGAGATTTCTTAAGCCCTATACCGTATATATATGTCAGGCCTATTTCGACTCTTTTTTCTCTTGGCAGGTCAACACCAGCTATACGTGCCATTAAGTTTACACCTCCGAAAAATAGTTATATAGAAGCCATACGGATTGGGAATTATCCCCAGCCGCCTCCGTACAAACATTCAACCTTGAGTTTGTTTATGCTTGGGGTTACTGCAAATAACCATAACCTTGCCCTTACGTTTTATTACTTTGCATTTCTCACAAATCGGCTTAACCGACGGTCTTACTTTCATCACTTGTTCCTCCTTTATGATGTTAACCTTTGCCGCGCCACGTTATACGTCCCCGCTTTAAGTCATAGGGGGATATCTCAACTGTAACCTTATCGCCCGGCAGTATACGTATATAATGCATCCGCAATTTGCCTGAAATGTGTGCGAGTATCTTATGGCCGTTTTCCAGTTCAACTTCAAATACAGCGTTTGGATAGGCTTCCGTCACTCTTCCTTCCATCTCAATTACGTCACTTTTTGACAAATTGCTTCCCCTTTCTAAGCGTCATTTCCGCTTCTTAACGTTCTTAAAACACTGCGTATCTCTGCGTCAAACACTTTCGCTCCTGTTTTAAGCTTGCCTGCAATCCCCTCAAATACCTCGGAACAGAGCCTAAGATGCCTTAACTTTTTTTTCTTTGGATGGTCTTTTGTTCGCAGTTCGCCATCCGCTATATATACATATTGCTCATCAATTATGCCAATAATAATAAAATATCTGTCTTTGTCCCGTCCGGCGGTAGATATGGCAACTCTGCCAATCTCTGCGGGATATTCAATCACCTTTGGCTCACTCCTTTACGCCTGCGTCAATATCTCGGGACCGTTTTTGGTCAGCGCTACCGTATGCTCATAGTGTGCTGAAAGGCTCCCGTCTCTTGTTCGCACAGTCCAGCCGTCAGGCAAAGTCACAACCTCTTTGCCACCACGGTTTACCATAGGCTCTATTGCAAGAACCATCCCCTCGCGCAAACGCGGACCTCTATTTGCGCTTACAAAGTTTGGGACATTAGGCTCCTCGTGCATCTGTCGGCCTATACCGTGCCCTACCAGCTCCCTTACCACAGAAAAGCCGGCGCCTTCGGCAGTTTCCTGCACAGCTTCGGAAATGCTGCATAACCTTCTGCCTTCTCTGAAAGCCTGCATGCCCGCAAAAAACGACTGCTCCGTAATTCTTATCAGCCGCGCCGCATCATCGTTTATCTTTCCGACAGCGAAGGTCTTTGCGTTATCGCCATGGTACCCCTTGTATTTTACGCCAAGGTCAATGCTTACAATATCACCGTGTTTTAGCATTCTTTCTGACGGAATGCCGTGGACAACCTCATCGTTTACAGACACACACACAGCAGCCGGATAGTCGCAATATCCAAGGAACGAAGGCTCTCCGCCGTGCTTCGCTATAAACCGCCTTGCAACAGCATCGAGTTCCAGCGTTGTTACGCCGGGTCGTACCGCATCTCCTACGGCGCAAAGCGCCTGTGCCGATATTCTTCCGGCCTCGCGCATAATCTCAATTTCACGCGCCGACTTAAAAACTATCATATACCGTATACAGCACTGCAAGTATATTCTGTGTTATATCATCTATTGTTCCGTTATCCGGAATGTTATGCAGTATACCGCGTTTCGTATAAAAATCAATCAGCGGCATTGTCTTTTTTTTATACTCACTCAATCTCTTGCGTATTGTCTCCTCGTTATCGTCATCTCGTACATAGAGCCGGCCATCGCATTTAAGACAGTTCGTCTTGCCTTCAAGTTTTGACTCCTGATAAATAGCGCCGCACTCACTGCATACCCGCCGCCCGCAGATACGTTTTACTATCTGATCGTCCCGCGAATCAATGTTTATAACCGCATCCAGCTTGGTTAAGCCTTCAAGCGATTCTGCCTGCTCGCGCGTGCGGGGAAATCCATCCAGTATAAATCCTTCTCTTGCATCGGGCTTTGCAATACGTTCTTTTATCATTCCTATTATAACGTCATCGGGCACCAGCTTGCCTTCGTTTATGTATACCTTCGCTTTTTGCCCCAGATCGGTACCGTTTTTTATCTCCTGGCGCAGCATATCGCCTGTAGATATATGCGGTATATCAAACTTCTCAGCAAGCTTTACAGCCTGCGTCCCTTTGCCCGCACCCGGCGGTCCCAGAAACATCAGATTCATAAAACACCTCTATTTTAAGAACCCCTTGTAATGACGCATCATCATTTGAGATTCAAGCTGTCTTGTAGTTTCAAGCGCAACGCTTACCATAATAAGCAGGCTTGTAGCGCCGAACGGGGAGGTAAACCCTGCAATAGCGCTAATACCTGTCGGTATTGTAGCAACCAGCGCAAGAAAGATAGCGCCGAACAGCGTAACGCGGACCAGTATCTTATGCAGATAGTCCGATGTCGGTTTGCCTGCGCGTATACCCGGAAGGAATCCGCCATTCTGCTGCAGGTTTTTTGATACCTCCACAGGGTTGAATGTTGCCTGCGAATAGAAGAACGTGAAGAAGAAAATCAGCAAAGCAAAAATCACAAGGTACAGGGGTTTATCCGCACCCATAACCGCATTGTAGCCCGTTTGTGTTTCAACAGACATAAAGCCCATTATCATCGTCGGGAACTGAAGCAGCGTCATTGCAAAAATAAGGGGCATAACACCAGACTGGTTTATTTTCATCGGTATATGAGTCGCCTGGCCTCCGTATATCTTGCGGCCGATAACCCTCTTAGCATACTGTACCGATATGCGCCGCTCTCCAAGGTCTATAAATGTTATACCGGTTATAATACCCAGCGCTGCTACAATTATAACAATAAGCGTAATAAACGAAACCGAACCCATTATTGTATTTGCAACCATTGCATACGCAGCACCGGGAAGACTGGAAATAATGTTTATAAAAATTATAAGCGATATACCGTTGCCCACTCCGTTTTCCGTAATATGCTCGCCAATCCACATAATAAGTGCTGTACCTGCTGTCAGGCAGAGCACAATAGTTATTTTATTAATAATAAGCGGTGTTCCTATATCAAGCAGAGACGAATCCCCGAATATAGTAAGCATGGCAATTGCCTGAACAAGCCCCAAGCCAACACCCGCGTATCGTGTGATGGAAGCAATTTTTTTACGTCCCTCCGGACCCTCTTTAGACATCCTCTCCAGTGCAGGAATAGCCATTGTCAGCAGGTTCATTATAATCGATGCAGTGATATATGGCATAATACCCAGCGCAAACAGTGAAAAGTTTGAAAGCGCCCCGCCTGCAAACAAATCAATAAACCCGCCGAGCGCATACTTATTTACTTCGCTTGCCACATACTCCACATTCACGCCGGGGACGGTTACTGCCGTGCCGATTCTGTATACAAAAAGCATCATCAGCGTATATATCATCTTTTTTCTGATATCGGCAATCTTCCATGCGTTTCGAAGCGTACTAAACATTATTCAACCACCTCTGCAGTTCCGCCGGCAGCAACAATTTTTTTCGTTGCCGTCTCCGTGAACTTTGCCGCCTTAACGGTTAGTTTTTTGGTTAGTTCTCCGTTTCCAAGCACTTTTAGCCCGTCATTAATCTTTCTGATTATTCTTTGTTCCTTAAGAAATGCCGCAGTTATCTCTGTGCCGTCCTCAAAACGGTTAAGCTCACATACATTTACTGTTGCATACTCTTTGGCAAATATGTTGGTAAATCCTCTTTTGGGCAGTCGCCGCGAAAGCGGCATCTGGCCGCCCTCAAAACCGGGGCGAACACCGCCGCCGCTTCTGCTTTTCTGTCCGTCCTGGCCGCGTGCCGACGTTTTTCCAAGCCCCGAGCCAATGCCCCTGCCAACACGTTTTTTAGTTTTCTTTGAACCCGGAGCCGGTTTCAAATCGCTTAGTTTCACAGCTTGCCCTCCCTGCTATACATCGAGCACCCGAACAAGGTGCGTTACTTTTTTAATCATGCCTCTTATACACTCATTATCATCATGTTCAACAACCGCATTCAGTCTGCGCAGCCCAAGCGCTTCAACGGTGGCCTTTTGATCCTTGGAATATCCTATCGGGCTTTTTACAAGCTGAACTTTTATTTTTGCTGTCTTCTTAGCCATAGCTTTTAAAGCCCTCCTTATCTTAATTGTTCCGCGCTCACACCGCGCAGTTTGGCATACTGCTCTGCTGTCTTTAATGCTTTTAATCCTTCTATTGTAGCCTTTACGCAGTTTACCGGTGTATTAGAACCCTGTGACTTCGTCTTAATATCTTTAACGCCTGCAAGCTCAAGCACGGCTCTAGCCGGTCCGCCTGCTATAACGCCGGTACCTTCCGATGCTGGCAGCAACAGAACCTTTCCTCTGCCGAAAATCCCAATAACTTCGTGCGGTATCGTAGTCCCCACCAGAGGTACGTTTATAAGGCTGCGTTTTGCCTTCTGAACAGCTTTTGATATGGCATCGGGAATTTCGGCTGCCTTGCCAAGACCCGCACCAACACGCCCTTTTTCGTCACCGACTACCACAAGCGCTGTAAAACGGAAGTTCCTTCCGCCTTTTACAACCTTGGCAACGCGGTTTACGTAAACGAGCTTTTCCTTAAATTCCTGTTCTTCTTCTCTCTTAAAGTTCTTACGTCCGCCGCGCGGCGCGCCTTTATCGCTTTTTCTATCGTTTCTTGCAAATGAATCGTTTCTCTGCACCAGACAAACCTCCCTATTTAAAACTTAAGCCCGGCTTCTCTGGCGCCGTCAGCCAACTGTTGTACTCTTCCCATATAGACATATCCGCCGCGGTCAAAAACCGCTTGGTCGATACCGTTTGCCACCGCCTTTTTCCCAATGGCAATTCCGACAATTTTAGCGGCTTCCTGTTTTGTCTTTCCTTCAATATCGTTTTTTATCTCTCCGCTCAGCGTAGACGCGCTTACCAGCGTGACACCTTTCACATCGTCAATCAGCTGTGCGTAAATGTGACTTGAACTGCGGAAAACATTCAGCCTTGGCTTTTCATTAGTGCCGGTTATTTTATTGCGCACCCTCTTGTGCCGTACTTTTCGCAACTGATTCCTGTCTTCTCTTATAAACACTTTAAGTCACCTCTCTACATTCCGGTCTTGCCGACCTTGCGAAGTATCTGCTCGTTCTGATAGCGTATTCCTTTGCCTTTGTAAGGTTCGGGAGGACGGATACCTCGTATATCGGCGGCAAACTGCCCTACAATCTGTTTGGACATGCCCGTTACCTTTATTATATTTGTGCCTTCCACATCCAGCGTTATGCCTTTTTGCTCGGGCACCTCAACAGGATGCGAATACCCTACATTCAGCACCAGCTTGTTGCCGCTTTTTGCTGCTCTGTAACCCACGCCGACAACCTCAAGCGTTTTTGTAAAACCCTCTGTAACACCGGTAACCATATTGGCTATAAGCGCGCGTGACAACCCGTGCATAGCCCTGTCCCTCTTCGCATCAGACTTTCGCGAAACACAAAGTTCACCGTCATTTATTTCTACTGCTATTTCAGAAGGTATTTTTTCCTCAAGTTCGCCCCTCTTGCCTTTTACTCGCACAATGTTTCCGGCTTCTACCGAAACCGTCACACCCTGCGGCAGACTGATGGGCATTTTTCCGATTCTCGACATTCTTATCTCCTCCGCATAAGCGTAATTTGCACCAAACGGCTGTACCTTTTGTCACCAGACAAAAGCCAAAACCTCGCCGCCCACGCCGTTTTCTCTTGCATCGCGGTCTGTCATAATACCCTTTGACGTAGATATTATGGCAACACCAAGCCCGCCTAAAACTTTTGGCAGTTCGTCTTTTCCCGCATACACCCGAAGCCCGGGTTTGCTTATCTTCTTAAGTCCGTTGATAATGGATACATCCTTATCGCCGTATTTTAAGGTTATGCGGATTACGCCCTGCGGGCCTTCCTCTATATATTCGTATCCTTTAATAAAGCCTTCCTTGAGCAAAATGCTGGCAATAGCCTTTTTTGTTCTGGAAGCCGGAATATCGATCGCATCGTGTTTAGCTCCGACTGCATTACGGATGCGTGTTAGCATATCAGCTACAGGATCTGTTACAGGCATTAAAATAACCTCCTTGTTTTATAGCACAAAAAGCCTACCAGCTCGCTTTTCTCACACCAGGAATCTCACCCTTGTAAGCAAGTTCCCTAAAACATATACGGCATAAACCGTATTTGCGCAGCACGGCATGCGGACGGCCGCAAATGCTGCATCGGGTATAATTTCTTGTTGAGAATTTTGAGCCCTTTTGCTGTTTGTTTATCATCGACTTTTTAGCCAATTGTCTTATCCTCCAGTTAAAAAACTTCTTTGATCAGTGCTTAAACGGCATGCCCAGCAGCTCTAAAAGCTCCCGCGCTTCTTCATCGGTTTTTGCCGTTGTCACCAGCGCAATATCCATACCGCGGATTTTATCGACGTTATCATAAATAATCTCGGGGAATACCAGCTGTTCTTTAAGCCCAAGAGCATAGTTGCCGCGTCCGTCAAACGATGCTGTGGACAAACCGCGAAAGTCCCTCACCCGGGGCAGCACAATGTTCATCAGTCTGTCGGCAAATTCGTACATGCGGTTCCCGCGAAGCGTAACCTTCGCGCCGACTTTCATGCCTTCGCGCACTTTAAAGTTTGCAACGCTCTTTTTAGCTCTGGTAACAACCGGTCTTTGCCCTGCAATTATCGTCAGATCCTCAAGGGCCGAATCAAGGCTCTTGGGATTATCCTTTGTGTCCCCAAGCCCCATATTTATTACTATTTTTTCAAGCCTTGGCGCCTGCATAGAATTTTTGTATCCGAATTTCTTAACCAATGCAGGTACGGCTTGCTTTTCATACATATCCTTTAACCTAGGCATCTGCTATAATCCTCCCCTTACTTGTCAAACGTCTCTCCGCACTTTTTGCACACACGCACCTTGCCCCCGTCTTTTAGGAGCTTGAATGCAATACGCGTAGGCTTGCCGCATTTTCCGCAGACAAGCATAACGTTGCTGGCATCAATGGGCGCTTCCTGATTGACTATTCCGCCAGGTTTTCCCTGTCCTTTTGGCTTCTGGTGTTTTTTAACCACATTGACTTTCTCAATAACAAGGCGTCCGGCAGATGGCTCCGCAAGCATAACCTTGCCTTTTTTCCCTTTATCTTTGCCGGAAATAACAACTACTTTATCTTCTTTTCTTATATGCATTCTTGCCATTTCGTACCGCCTTCCTAAAGGACCTCGGGTGCAAGAGAAATAATTTTCATATATTCTTTCTCTCTTAATTCACGTGCCACGGGGCCGAAAATACGAGTACCCTTTGGTTGTTTCTGATTATCAATTATTACCGCAGCATTGTCATCAAACTTTATATGCGAACCGTCCTTGCGCTTTACGCCATATACGCTGCGTACGATAACGGCCTTAACAACGTCTTTTTTCTTGACAACCCCGCCCGGAGCCGCCGTTTTAACAGACGCAACAATTACATCGCCTATATTGGCTGTCACTCTCTTTGAGCCTCCGAGAACTTTTATGCACTGTATCTCTTTGGCGCCCGAATTATCCGCCACTTTAAGGCGTGTCTGGGCTTGTATCATGTTCTTACGCCTCCCTGAAAATTTGCTCCGTTACTTGGCTGCCTCAACAATTTGCACCAATCTCCATTTTTTGTCTTTGCTTAATGGCCTTGTCTCAGCAATCATAACCTTATCGCCTATCTTAGCTTCATTCTGCTCGTCATGCGCTTTATATTTCTTGGTGATCTTGACCGTTTTCCCGTAAAGCGGATGCTTTGACTTTCTTATAATTTGAACCACAATCGTTTTATCCATTTTGTCGCTGACAACAATGCCAACTCTCGATTTGCGTTTTCCTCTATCAGGCATTTGCATCCTCCTTAACTGCGTACAGCGCTTTTAATTTCGCGCTCGCGCAGTATCGTCTTGACTCTTGCGATGTCTTTTTTGGTCTTTTGAATCACCATCACGTTTCCAAGCTGGCCAGTGGCGTTCTGGAAACGCAGGTTAAAAAGCTCTTGTTTTAAGTCGCGAAGCTGAACTGTCAATTCATCAGTCGTCATATCGTGCAGCTTGCTAGCTTTCATCCTGCTCACCACCTGTCTCTTCTTCACCGCTCTCTTCTTCAATATCCTTCATTTTGAAGTTCTGCTTTGCAAATGCTGCAGCGTCAAAATCCGGATTTACGGCAATTTTGCATTTAATAGGCAGCTTATGCGCCGCCAGGCGAAGCGCCTCACGGGCAACTTCTTCCGATATACCTGCAATCTCAAACATAACGCGCCCGGGTTTTACAACGGCTACCCAATATTCCGGCGAACCCTTGCCGGAACCCATACGCGTCTCCGCAGGCTTTTCTGTAACCGGCTTATGCGGAAAGATTTTTATCCACACATACCCGCCTCTTTTTATATAACGCGTCATCGCTATACGGGCGGCTTCAATCTGGTTGCTCGTTATCCATGCCGGCTCCGTCGCAATAAGCCCGTACTGGCCGTAGTTTATTGTGTTGCCTTTTGTGGCAATTCCCTTCATGCGGCCGCGGTGCACTCTTCTTCTCTTAACCCTTTTTGGCATTAACATCTTTGCCGCCTCCTTCCGCCGTCTTAAACTTATCTCTCAGCGGATTTCCAAGTATCTCACCCTTGTATATCCAGACTTTGCAGCCTATTTTTCCATACGTTGTCGACGCTTCAGCGAATCCATAGTCTATGTCGGCGCGCAGCGTCTGAAGAGGTATTGACCCATCGTGGTATTTTTCGCTGCGTGCTATTTCTGCGCCGCCGAGACGTCCGGAACACATGGCTTTAATTCCAAGCGCGCCGCTCTTCATTGCCCTGCCAATGCACTGTTTCATCGCACGGCGGAAAGAAATTCGCCTTTCCAGCTGCGAGGCTATGTTTTCGGCTACCAGCTGCGCCTCGATATCCGGGCGTTTAATCTCTATTATATTCAGCACCACTGATTTCCCTGTCTTGCGGGCAATCTGTGCCTTTAATATCTCGACGCCCTGACCGCCCTTGCCGATAACTATTCCCGGCTTTGCGGTATATATGTTTACGGTCAGTTTGTTGGCCGCTCTTTCCGTTTCTATCTTGGAAATGCCTGCAATGAAAAGCTGTTTTTTCAGCTGTTTTCTAATATCGTTGTCTTCCTTGATGTTTGCTGCAAATTCACCCTTTTTTGCAAACCAGCGAGCATTCCAATCCTTTATAACTCCCACACGCATACCGTGAGGATTTACTTTCTGACCCATAGGTTAAGATTCCTCCTTAACAGCACTGTCTAGTATGATAGTAATATGGCTGCTTCTCTTGCGTATTCTGGTGGCTCGCCCTCTGGCGCGCGGTTGGAATCTACGGAGTGTCGGCCCCTGTCCGGTAAAAACCTCCGCCACAACCAAATCATCTTTTAACATACCCTTATTGTTCTCCGCGTTAGCCACAGCAGAGTTCAGCAGCTTCTCAACGACAGCGCCTGCTGCCTGCGGCGTATTTTTGAGCACCGCCATTGCTTCCGAAACGCTCTTGCCGCGTATAAGATCTATGACAAGTTTAACCTTTGTCGAGGACATCCGTACATATTTCGCCTTTGCCATTGGTCTTGAATCTTTAAGCTGCGCTCTTTTTATCGCTTTTTCTCTCTGACGAGTTGCCATTGCTTTTCTCCTCTCCGGCTTTTATTTCGAACCGGACTTCCTGTCTCCCGCGTGGCCGCGGAATGTCCTTGTCGGTGCAAATTCTCCAAGTTTATGACCTACCATGTCTTCTGTCATATAAACAGGCACAAATTTTCTGCCGTCATGAACGGCCAGCGTATGCCCGACCATATCCGGAAATATAGTAGACGCCCTAGACCACGTTTTGATTACCTTTTTTTCGTTTTTCTCATTCATCTGCTGAATCTTAGCCAGCAGCCTCTGATTTACGAAAGGTCCTTTTTTTACTGATCTGCTCATATCAAAACTCCTTTAAAACTGCGCTACTTGTTCCTGCGCCGAACGATATATTTATCAGTTTCGTTCTTCTTCTTTCTGGTCTTGTAACCAAGTGCCGGCTTGCCCCACGGTGTTACCGGACCTGGGCGTCCTATAGGCGCTTTGCCTTCGCCGCCGCCGTGCGGGTGGTCAACCGGGTTCATAACCGAGCCGCGCACCGTCGGGCGTATACCCATATGGCGCTTCCTGCCCGCCTTGCCTATTTTTATGTTTTCCTGATCAATGTTCCCAACCTGGCCTATTGTAGCCTTGGAAGAGAGCAACACCATGCGCACTTCCCCAGAAGGAAGCCGCAGCTGTGCGTACGCACCTTCTTTTGCCATCAGCTGTGCGGCATTTCCGGCGCTGCGTACCAGCTGTCCGCCCTTACCGGGCTGAAGTTCTATATTGTGAACCAATGTACCCATTGGAATATCTCTTAAGAACAGAGCATTGCCGGGCTTAATATCCGCTCCCTCTCCCGACACCACGGTATCTCCAACAGACATGCCGTGCGGGGCAAGAATGTAACGTTTCTCCCCGTCAGCATAATGCAGCAGCGCAATATACGCCGTCCTGTTAGGATCATATTCTATTGTTGCAACCTTTGCCGGTATGCCGTCCTTGTTGCGTTTAAAATCAATTACACGATACTTTCTCTTGGAACCGCCGCCCCTGTGGCGAACAGTTATGCGGCCTTTTGCGTTTCTGCCGGCCGTTTTCTTTATCGGTTCGAGAAGCGACTTTTCGGGCGACTTGGCTGTTATCTCCTCGAAGGCGGAAACCGTCATTCCGCGGCGCCCGGGTGAAGTCGGTTTATATTTTTTTATTGCCATGGTGCCTTACCCTCCTAATACCTACTGCGCAAGCGAATCAAAGAACTCTATGCTCTTTGATTCTTTCGTCAGAGTAACAAAAGCCTTCTTAACTCCTGTCGTTCTGCCTATATGGTAACCCTGCCTTTTAAGCTTACCAATCTGCTGCAGCGTATTGACTTTTTTAACCTTCACGCCGAATATTTCCTGTACAGCGTTTTTTATCTGCATCTTGTTGGCCTTAGGGTTAACCACAAACGTATATTTCTTATCGTTTATATCATCGTAGCTTTTTTCCGTCAAAACTGGCTTTAAAATTATGTCTCTGGGATCCATTATGCGAAAACCTCCTCGACCTTTTTAACGGCATCCTTTGTTATAACAAGCTTGTCGCAATTCAAAAGGTCATATACATTAACGCTGCCTGCCAAAACCGTCTTGACTCCTTTGATATTTCCCGATGCGCGGATCACGCTCTCATCTTTTGCAGCCGTTACAACAAGCGCTTTTTTTGCTTCGAATACAGAAAGTATGCCTGCCATAAGCTTGGTCTTTGGCTGTTCCAGCTTCAATTCGTCAAGCACTACAATAGCTTTTTCATTAACCTTCATTGAAAGAGCGCTCTGAATGGCAAGTTTTCTAACCTTCTTGTTTACCTTTTGGCTGTAATCGCGCGGCTTCATTGCAAACGTTACGCCGCCCTTTGTCCAAACAGGAGAACGGGAAGAGCCGGCTCTCGCGCGCCCTGTGCCTTTCTGACGCCACGGCTTAATCCCGCCGCCGCGCACTTCAGAACGGGAAAGCACGCTTTGCGTACCCTGACGCCTGTTGGCAAGCTGCGCTACAACCACTTGGTGCATAACAGCTTCGTTTACTTTTATGCCAAACACTTCGTCTTTTAAAGTTATCTTACCGGCTTCAGTGCCGTCTGTTTTATATACTGTTACTTTGGGCATAAATTTCACTTCCTTTACTATTGCTGACGCCTTGCTGCTTTAAGCCTGCTTGACGGCCTTTGATATTGAAATAAGGCCGCCCCTTGCACCCGGCACAGCGCCTTTTACAAGAAGCACATTTTTGTCTACATCTACGCCAACAATCTCTATGTTCTGTACTGTTACAGCTTTAGCTCCGGTCTGTCCCGGCATTCTCTTGCCTTTGATAACACGGGCAGGGTCTGCACATGCGCCAATGCTGCCCGGGCGCCGTTTATTGTGGGAGCCGTGAGACATAGGCCCTCTTGCCGCATTATGGCGGGCTATCATACCCTGAAAGCCTTTGCCTTTGCTTGTACCCTGTATATCTACAATATCGCCTTTTTCAAATACATCAACCTTTATTTCCTGACCAAGCGAGTAATTTTCCGTGTTGTCGACGTGGTATTCACGCAAACTGCGCTTCGGCGCAATTCCTGCCTTTTTATAGTGACCTTTTACCGGTTTTGTAACAAGCTTTTCACGTATATCCCCGAACGCTATCTGGATTGCGTTGTAACCATCAGTCTCTTTTGTCTTCTTTTGAGTGACGATGCACGGTCCGGCCTCCACAACCGTAACAGGAACAACTTCGCCGTTTTCCATAAATAGCTGTGTCATGCCAATTTTTTTGCCTAATAATGCTTTCATCCGTCACACCCCCCTACAGCTTTATTTCTATATCGACGCCGGATGGCAAGTCGAGCCGCATCAAAGCATCTGTCGTCTTTGACGTAGCTTCCAGTATATCAATAAGCCTCTTATGCGTCTTAATTTCAAACTGTTCACGGGAATCCTTATACTTGTGCGGCGCACGCAGTACGGTAACCACTTCTTTTTGCGTGGGCAGCGGTATCGGCCCCGAAACCTTAGCGCCTGTACGCTTTGCCGTATCAACTATTTTGCTTGCCGACTGGTCAATAAGGTTATAGTCGTATGCCTTTAATTTAATTCTTATCTTCTGACTAGCCATTTTTCTCCTCCTTACGCTTGCGCCCCGTATACACACAGCCGCGTGTATCATGTTTTTCTTTTGCAGCACATTTTGTGCTGCTTTGCAAAGCGCCGTCCAATATCGGACAGAACGGTCTGCGGAAATTTTCCCGGAAGCGGTTTCTCCGGCAACCTCCCGCTTTAAACCCGCTAAAAATTGCGCACTTTTATGCGCAACGAAGGCATTATATAATAAACAAAAAGCAATTGCAAGCGCTTTTTTTATTTTTTAAAACACAATTTTCTCATATTGCAAGCAGCAAACGTTGATGGAGTCTGCGACAGTTTTTTTGTTTATTTTAAAAAATTCTATCTTCTTTTTGTAATTAACACGTAATAATAGTATATTGATAAACCGCATACCTCAACAATCAAGAAGGATTGTCTTGAAAATAAATAAAACAGAGCTGTTTATTCGGCATAGCGGAATATTATCGCATGTTTAACTATATATTTATTAAAGAAACGAGTGCAAAAAGAGAGGGTATAGATATGAAAGTGAATAAAGCGATAATAAAAATGGAATCTGCCTGCCAGCCTGTATTGAGCGAAAGCCTTGTGGAAGGAAGGCTGTCACTCCCGGCGGACAGAACCGACATAGAGCGAGTATTGTTTATTCAGGGGCGGATATACGTTAACGCCGAACCCGCTGAAGGCAAAGTATTTATGGACGGCAACGTAGAATTCACTGTGGTTTATATCGGCATAGACGGCGGTATCGACGCTTTCGAAGCAGTGTCTCCTTTCCGCCATACCGAAGATATGGCGGGCGCCGGCACAGGAATGACCATTACGGCACGCGGAAGCGTAAGGGAAGTATCTTTCAGTGTTGATGACGGTCGGTATGTAAATGTCAAGGGAGTAGTATCGGTACAGCTTAAAGGGAGCGTAATAAAAAGCTGTGAAGCTGTTACAGGCGTAGAGCCGCCCGCACTGCAGACAAAAATGTCAAGCCGGATGCTTAAAGTCACGCGCGACCAGCGCCGTGATACTGCCTATATCAGGGAGGACGTTCGCGTACCCCAAACCATGCCGGTAGCCGAAAAGGTGCTCTTTGCGGACGCTTATGCAATAGTGCGCAGCGTACGCACCGAGGATTTAAAGGTAATAGTCGAGGGAGATATAAAGCTTAGCGTGCTTTACCTTTCGGCAGACAAAAGCGCACCGCTTCAGCAGATGTCCGAAACAATGCCGTTTGGCCAGATTATAGCTTCTGAGGGTATTGCGGCCGGTGATACTGTATTTGCCGATGTAGCGCTCTCCGATGTACGCGTTAGTATAGCAGATGAAGCAAGCGATATATTGCGCTTATCTGCAAGGATGATTGTGTCGTCTGTCGCCAGAGGAGACATCGAAACAACGTTTCTTGAAGATGCGTATTCTCTGCAAAACAAACTGAATGTGCAGTATGATAATCAGAGCTGCAAAGAAATAGCGCTTGCCGGAAACGCGAGAGCTGTTGCCAGAAGTACTATAACTGTTCCTTCATCGCAGCCTGCCGTTTCACGTATTATCTGTTTGAGAGCAATGCCCAGCGTTGCCGCAGTGCGCCCGGGAAACGACCGAGTATACATAGAAGGTCTTATGATGTATACGATGTGCTACTATTCATCCGAAGGAATGTGGAGTTATTCGGGCGAAACTCAGTTTGAAGCAGAAGTCTCTATAGAAGGAGTTAATCCGGACTATGATGTGGAGATATGCGCAGATGTGGAAAGCTGCACATTTGACGGTACAGGGCGCGATATAAGCGTTAAGTTTATGATGGATGTTGAGATAAGGGCGTTTGCTCAAACCGATTTACGGCTTGTATCTGGTCTTTCCGAGACAGAAGAGCGCGCGGCAGTGCGGCAGGGTATAACAATTTATTTTGCCGACGGAGGAGAAAGCACCTGGGATATCGCAAAACGCTTTGCGACAACGCTCGAAACCGTCAGGAAGTTTAATCCTGAAATAGGCGATATGGCTGAGGCCGGGCAGAAGATATTAATTATGAGCTAACAAGGCTTTTTGCAATAAGCCCGCGGGTATCTGACTTGCGGGTTTTTTGCTGTCTGCCGATACTAAAACATCATTATAATAATACGATTTGAATATGGTTTGACATAAGCCGTAACTCTATCTATTATTGTCATGAAAATATATTGCAGCGGACGTTTATGAAAAGGCTTATAACTTTATTATTTATAGCATTTTTTTTGGTTTTTGCAGCCTGCGGCACACATCCGGCTGCGGACAACGTTGCTATACCTTCGCAGCCGTCGCCCCCGGCCCCTGAAATATCCCCCGAACCAACGCTAACGCCTACACCTGCTTTAGAGCCGACACCGGAGCCGACACCGGAGCCTGACCCCATAGACGTGCTTATATCTGATATGAGCGACAGCGAGCTTATAGGCCAGATGGTTATGATAGGATTTACGGGCACAAATGATATGGACAAAAAAAGCCGTGAGCTTATGCAGAAATATCATGTCGGAAATATTATACTGTTCGGTTGGAATACGGATACATTTTCCCAAACGGCAAAGCTGACGGAAAAAATCAAATCTTACAATAACAGCAGCATACCTGTGCTTATCAGCATTGACGTTGAAGGAGGCAGGGTACTGCGCTTTAAGGGATGGAAACCCCGTATAAAGTCGGCGCTTAACCTTAAAAACAAACAGACGGTATATAATCAGTACAAACAAATAGGCGACAAGCTTTTGGACATAGGAATAACATTGAACTTAGCGCCTGTGCTTGATATATCTAAAGACCCTATGTCAACATTTATAAAAAACCGAATGTTCGGCAGCGACCCGGATAAAGTTTCATTATTAATAACACAAGCTATACAAGCGATGCATGATGCCGGGATTGTGTGTGCCGGCAAACATTTTCCGGGGCACGGCGAAACTGCAAAAGATTCTCACAAAGAGCTCGCAGTAGTAAAAACCCCGTTGGATGATATGGAAGAGTATTCGCTTGTACCATTTAAGGCTGCTGTTGAGCAGGGCGTTGATGCGATGCTTGTCGCGCATATTTTATACCCTAAAATAGACAGCGGCAACCCGGCTTCTTTATCTTATACATGGATAACGCAGATTCTGCGGGAGGATATGGGCTTTGACGGCGTTGTAATATCCGACGATTTAAGAATGCAAGGGCTTTTGGACCATTGTTCGGTCGGAGAGGGCGCAGTAAAGCATATACTGGCAGGCGGAGATATAGTTCTTATAGGTAAGCAATATAATATGCAGGTCAAGGTTTTAGAAGCTCTTAATAAAGCTTGTGAAGAAGGCACTATAAGCCGGGAACGGCTGGAGCAGAGCGTGCGGCGGATACTGAAAATGAAATTAAAATATTCACCTTTTTTATGACTCACCTTTTAAAACAATGAAACATTTAAGCCGTCAGGCTTTTTTTGGGGATTCCCCATGTGCTTGCCCTCATGAAGCGAATATCCTAATACGCGTCTGTTTCCGCCTGAGCCGAAAGCTCCATGAAACGGGTCTGGTCTCCGCGCCAGCCGACGTTGATATCGCCCGTGGGGCCGCTTCTTTGCTTAGCTACAATAATCTGCGATATATTGTCTGCCTCTTTATTATAATAGTTCTCACGGTGCAGGAACAATACTACGTCCGCATCCTGTTCTATACTGCCGGATTCGCGCAAATCGGACAGAAGCGGGCGTTTGGAGTCTCGCTTTTCACTGGCGCGCGAGAGCTGTGAGAGCAGCATAACCGGCAGTTCCAACTCTTTCGCCATTATTTTCAGACTGCGCGTCATTGCGGATATCTCCTGCTGGCGGTTTTCGCGCCTGTCCTTTCCGGACATAAGCTGCAGATAGTCTATAACTATAAGACCGAGCTGTTTATCCTTCTTAAGCCGCCGCGCCTTTGCCAGCATCTCCATTACTGTTATTGCGGGCGAATCGTCTATGTATATAGGCGCAGCCCCAAGCTGGGTAACAGCCACGTAAAGACGGTCAAAATCATCATGGGTAAGCCCTCCGACACGCGTTTTCTGGCTGTCTACCAGCGCCTCGCTGCACATCATTCTAAGAGCAAGCTGCTCTCGTGCCATTTCCAGGGAAAAAATAGCCACAGGCACGTTTTCAGCCACAGCTACATGCTGAGCCACATTAAGAGCAAAGCTTGTTTTGCCCATGCCGGGGCGACCCGCCACAACAATAAGCTGAGATTTCTGAAGACCCGAAAGCATCTTGTCAAGAAGCTTAAAGCCTGTCGGTATGCCTAAGAAACCGCGCTCGCTGTTCATAGCGTCACTTATGGCAGTATAACCTTCCAGCAGCGCTTTCTTTATATGTTCGAGAGAATCGCGCCTCCGCTTAACGGCTATTTTATACAGCAAATCACCGGCGCGGTTTACTATATCGGCAACTTCTTCATCCGAAGACGTGGCGTCCTTAATTATTGTATTACCGGCAGCAATAAGCGCGCGCAGCACAGACTTTTGTTCAACGATGTCTATATAATGCATCACGCTTTGGGCGCTTGGCACGCTTGCCGAAAGCCCGGCAATATATACAGTGCCGTCCTCGTCCAGCAGGCTTTTGCGCTCAAGCCTCTCTATCACCGTAACGGTATCAACCGGCTTGCCCGCTTCGCACAGCTCACACATCGCCTCATAAACTTGCCGGTGCTGCAACGAATAAAAATCAGAAGGCAGAAGATGCTCAATGGCAATATAAACAGCCCTCGGATCTAAAAACATGCTCCCGAGCACACTGCGTTCCGCTTCCTGACTATGAGGCGGTACATATGCCGCCAAATCCTGCTGTTCCATCAGTTCAACCTATTCCGCTGCCTCAACGCAGACGATAATATCGGCTGTAATACCGGGAAATACCTTTATAGAAACACCGGTTTCGCCAAGTTCCTTTATCGGCTCGTCCATTGCAATGCGTTTTTTGTCAATTTCTATACCGTGCTGGGTTAAAATCGCGTCGGCTATTTCCTTGGCCGTAACGGAACCGAACAGCCGCCCGTTATCTCCGCACTTTTCTTTAACCACAACTTTAATCCCGTTTAAGCGTTTTGCCGCATCTTCTGCCGAAAGCCGTTCAAGCATACGCCGTTTTTCATTAGCCTGCTGCTGCTGTTTTGCAACGTTTAAATTGGATACTGTAGCTTCTTTGGCAAGTCCTTTCGGGAGCAGGAAATTGCGTGCATATCCATCGCTTACATTTACTATATCTCCGGCAAACCCTTTGCCTTTAACATCTGCTGTAAGAATTACTTTCATATCAATCAACCCTCTTTCTCGTATTTTTTCACTGCCGCCTTCAGCTTTTTTACGGCTGTATCCAAATCGGTTTCCGAAAGCCGCGCAGCCGCAATAGTAGCGTGGCCGCCGCCGCCTAAGCTTTCAAGTATAAGCTGTACGTTTACATCGCCCTGCGAACGGCCGCTTATAAAAACAGTGTCGTCCGCGCTGTAAACAACAAAAGAAGCTTCAACTCCGCGGATTGTCAGCAGTGCGTCTGCAGCCTGAGCCGCAATCAAAGATGCCTTTTCCAGCCCTTCAGGGCAAATCGCTACGGCTATGCCTCCGGGCAGAATTTGTGCGTTGCGAACAATGTCAGTTTTGGCCATATACGTTTCAAGATCGTCCTGCATCAGCTGGCGTGAAACGGAGGAGTCTGCTCCCCGGCGTCTTAAATATGACGCCGCTTCAAAAGTGCGTACCCCTGTATTGAACGAGAAGCCTTTAGTATCAAGAGTTATACCGCTTAACAGCGCATCTAAATCAACAGGCAGCGGTTTTAAATCATCGTCAAAGTACTGCATAATCTCAGTAACAAGTTCGCAGGCTGATGAGGCATACGGGTCGTGACAATACAGCGCGGCCTTTTCTATATTAGACGTTCCGCGTATATGATGATCTATCACCACCAAAGTATCGGCCATTTCAATAAGCCCGGGAGAAACAGTGAAGTCAGAAATCTGGGTATCCAAAACAACCAGCATGCTGGTGGGCGTTATGTGCAGCGCGGCCTCTTGGCCTGTAACCAGGCTTTGTGCGTATGCTTCTGTTGTGCGAAGCAAATTAAGCAAAAGATCTATAGAAGGATTCGGATTTTCCATTACTATATGATATTTCTTGCCTATATGCCGTGCACATGCACATATGCCAAGGGCAGCGCCGATGCAATCAAGGTCGGGAACTTCGTGTCCCATTATATACACATCGCTGCACTGCTCCAAAAGATTGCGAAAAGCATGGCTTATCATGCGCGCCTTAACCTTGCTGCGGCGCAGTCCGGTTTTTGTTGTGCCGCCGTAAAATACGTAATTATCCCCCTGCTTTACAACAGCCTGGTCTCCTCCGCGGCCGAGACACAAATCAAGCGCTTTGCCAGCATATTCTCCGGACTGTTCCGCGCTGTCGCCCACACCTACGGCTATAGAAAGAGTGGGGGATAAGGGCGCGCCTATATGCCGCACATCTTCAAGAATAGAGAATTTGCTGGAACGCAGCACAGAAAGAAAGCGGCGCTCAAAAACGCAAATATAACGCCCCCTGTCTGTGCGCGCAAAAAACCCGGAAGTGTTTTTTGCCATAGATGCAATTCGCCTTTCTACAGCCGCTACGGTTTCGGAAAGTTCCGACTGTGCATACTGCGATGATAACTCCTCGTAATTATCAATCAACACATGGCATATAACCGGAAGAAAGCTTTGGTATAATTTTTTTGCCTCAACAGTATTTTCGACATCTATAAGACGGTAAAGAAAAAGTTCGCGCCGTCCGTACCAGACTGTACGCAGTTCTTTAATATATGTTTTATCCCCGATTTTTATTTTTTTATCTTTATCCGGAACGTTGAAGTCTTTTATCATGCTGTTAATATTGCGAAGCGCCCCAAACCCTGCGATACTCCTGAACGCAAGATTTGCCCATTTGACATTACCCGAAAGAGTCGTAAGCACTGTCGGAAGTGCCATGGCGTTAAGTGAGGCAGACGGTTCTTCCCGGGCAGACAGCAGCTTAACCATAAACTGCTGCCATTTTATTCTGCGCAACAGCACAAAATAAAAATATGCCAAAGCAACAAAAAGCGATGCAGAAAATGCAGTTAGACCGGCAGTTATGCTTATCCTGAAAGCAACAGCAGACATTGCCGCAAGCGCAAGCAATAAAAATACATAATCGGATGAAAAAATTCTAAGCTTTGTTTTCACGTCACAGCACCGCCTTGTTGTTTAAACCGCTTTCTTAAATTTGACATGTTGTCAATAATCCCTATAATCATAAGGACAAAACTTGCCATAAATGTTGTTATAAAATGCAGCAATACTCGTGAAGGTGCTCCCATTTTCCGCTTTTTATATATATAATCCAGAAAGCTTAAGCCTTGCACCATAAACACGAATGTATAAACATTGAATATTGTTATTCCTAGAATATCAAACCCCTTAAACCCGGAGCCTTCTCCTATAAGCGCTGCAGCATACGAAACAAAAAACGCAAGCCAAAACAGTTTTGGCAGATAAAATTCACTGAACGGGGGCATGTTGTATATGGCGACTCCGTATTTTTTTGCGCGGGATATAGGCAACACAACGCATAAAAGACCAGTTAATAACGCAAAGATTGCCATAAAACTGACCATAAGAGTATTTATGCTCTCGCTTAACATGTTCCGTATTGTTTCTAAAGCTTCTGACGGCAAAGTTGCGTCCACCGCGCTTTGCGTTATAGCTCCTGAAATAATATCCGCATTCCTGAATAAACTGTAAAATGTTTTAATGCTTTCCTCGTTAAGCTGGCTTATAGAGCCGACAATTACGTTGGTAATGTGTTCAGCGGGGCTTAACTTTGTCAGCAGCCAGACCAGCCCTGCTCCGAGTACTATACCGAACAAAGATGCGCCGCTGACGATAAGCACGCTGTTAAAAAAGCGTGTATGCGAGCGTATCATATACCCTGCAGCCAGTGCCGGAGGCAAAAAAAGCGCGGACAAAAACAAGCAAAGCATAGGGCTTAAAAAAAATGCACACACAAAACAAATAACAATTACCAGACCGCCTAAAATATATCCGTTTCTTGCTATTGCATAAGCAAGTGCAACCGGCAAAACAATCACCGCAGGTAAAAAATAATCCGTCATAAAAACAGCCGCAGCTGCCAGCAGCAGAGTAAAAAAAGCAGATCTATAATCTTCGCTTTTTGTCTTGTCCAAAGTTTCTTGTATTCCCGCTTTCAAAATGTTTTTTTAATAAAGACAAGTCTCCGTAAGAAGATTCGAGTTTGTGCATTTCCGCAATACCCGAATCTGCTTTTTGCATTATGTCTTCATCAAGCTCGCTAAATGCGATGCCGCATCGCCGTCCTAATATATACGCCAGCAATACCGTGCCGCCAAGCGCATCAAGCAGTTCAGCCCTTCCGCCCGGTGAGAGCGCTGCCCTTAAAACGTCTGCAGACTCGCTGATAAACTCGGCTTTTAAAACCTCAATTATTTTTGCATTAGAGGCCACATTAACAGACTGCATAACTTGTACCATCCTTTAGCCAGTATGGCCCCAATACCCTTTTTGCAGTGTCTATATTCTATCTGTTTAAAGTCCAATAGTCAATGCTGCCTCATTATAAGTATAGCTTAACATGCTTATTAAAGTACGCTAAAAATACCGGAGGCATAACCTTTCCGGCATTTTTAAATTCTTTGATGTCACCTGCAGCGGTAAAACTTTGATAAAATATGATTCAATAACAGCGAACGCAAACCACGCCCGGCAACCTGTTTTTGGCACACTAACTTGTTACTCTATACGCTTGTGTATCATCATCCGTATATTTACGCGCTTCTGTCCATTATAAGCTTATCCGCCATAAGTGCAATAAACTCGCCGTTTGTGGGTTTATCTTTATTGGTGTATATGTTATAGCCTATAAAATTATTAATGTTCTCTATCTTACCGCGAGACCACGCCACTTCAATAGCATGCCTTATTGCGCGCTCAACCTTGCTTGCGCTTGTTTCAAACGGTTCCGCAATACCGGGATACAGTTTTTTTGTTATTGCGTTTATAAGGTCGGGGTTTTTGACAACCATTTTAATGGCTTCACGCAGAAAATGGTACCCTTTTATATGGGCGGGTATTCCTATCGATAAAAAAACCGCCGTAATCTTCTCGTCAAGCGTTCTTGAGCGTACCGGCGCAGGCGAACGTCTGGTAGCGATAACCCTGCTACCGAACATATCCTGAATGCGTTTATAGAGTATGTCCTTGTTGAACGGTTTTATCATATAGTATTTTGCTCCCAGATCACATGCAAGCTTTACCATCTTTTCATTACCTACCGCCGATACTACGATAGTTGCAGGCATTGACTCAAACTCTGTTGTATTGAGCCTCTCAAGCAATGAAAGACCGTCAGCTTCCGGCATGATCATATCTATAATCAGCGCATCCGGAGACAATTCTTTTATTAAGCTTGCCGCTTCTATCGGATTATTACATGACCCCACTACTTCTACGTCATTCTTAGTGTTAAAGTATTTTGTAAGCATTTCATTAAGCTGCTCATTGTCTTCGACAATAAGCAATTTGATTTTTTTGTCCATTAAACTAAAACTCCTTCCCTAATTATGTTCTAATATGCCCTCATACCTAAAAAAATGACGTAATGTGATTAAAACACACCAACAAAAGAAATATATGTTAGAATAGTATCATGGCATAAATTATTTATCAATGGGACAATAGTATTTTTATATCAAATCATAACATTATTTTATCATTTCTTAGGAAATAGGTTTTTGTGTTAGATTGTGTAGAAATAATAAACATGTTAACAGTGCGCCTGCATGCATTACTTATGGTGCAGACGCACTAACATGGGTCACAGAGCATCGGCATTGCTGCGCAGACCTTCTTTAAGCCTTGCTTCAAGCGTTTTTATATCAAGATCTCCTGCTTCGGGAAGAGACGACTTTATGATAGCAAGCTGTTCAAACAACGTATTTGCTTTCATATTCTTCTCAATCTCTTTTTTAAGCCTGTTATTGAGCACAGCATTTTCTTTTCGAATACTTTCATTTTGCATTGATATTTCATGCATTTCTTCTTCAACGCGGTTCTTTGACACCGCCATTCCCGCAACCTTCGCAAGTCCCTTAAAAAAACTCTTTACATCGACATCGGATGCCATCAAAGCATTTACAATAACTTCAGGAATATAACGGTTTTCTTTAGAAATATACGCGCCCGACTTATGGGTTTCATAAGGGTTTATATATTTTTCTCCCGCTTTATCCATATCCGCCATAACTTTTTCAATCAGCATACGGCCGTTTTTAATT
Organism: uncultured Christensenellaceae bacterium; assembly: GCA_964607965.1. GTDB lineage: Bacteria > Bacillota > Clostridia > Christensenellales > SZUA-584 > SZUA-584. The sequence goes on along the minus strand of CAZSMH010000010.1, from coordinate 1,715 downwards.
AGGCTTCTGTACTTATTCTGGTATCTTAGCATAAGAGTTTTATCTCCTCGCGCAAGCTTTAAACTGGCGCCGCGGATAGAATCTCCGGATGCCGCTGCACCAAGCAGAGTACGCAAAAGCATATAAATCTCTTCTTTTGTAAAAGGAGTGAAAGTGGACGGCTTTTGTTCAATCTCACCTGTTTCTTTTACTTTCATGTAATAATAGTTCCTGACACTGTTTGGTTTGCGTCCCGTTCTGTTTGCCACTGTTTCAAACACGCGCTTTAGAGGAGTGCCGATCTTTTGCGCCTTTTTAATCTCATCCCAAAGCATCAATTTTTCGTCATCTTTCCAGCCTGTTCGAAGAGCGATTTCAAAACTGCCCAGCCCTGTTTCGTTGTTTATATCCATGTTACCTACCCCTTATCATAGATTTTAATGCATATTATTCTCTTATAGCATTCGATTTAAACCGTTTTTTAACAAAAATATTAAAGCAAACGCACAATTTGTTTGCTTTTGTACCCGCAACTTATTTATTTGTATATAATTATGCTTTGATAAGACCTGTTAGAATTGTGTATCAGTCCCCTTTACGCCGAATATACTTAAAAAAGGGGATTTAGTTATGGAAGATAAAACAATTAAACTGCTTTATATAAATTCAAAAATACACGCTCTTATAAGTATTAACCAGGCTCCGGCAGGTGAAACGGGCGTAGGTGCAGTTACGCAGCCAATAGCGGCAAACTCCACTTTCTTTATTACCATGCTGCCTCTTGAGAATGCAAAAAATTTTGTATATCTTCCGTATACACGAAGGATATCAATTGCATCTAAAGGCGCGGTTTTTGATAACGACGGCCTTATTGATTTGTGCATATGGCCGGAGAATATAATAGAACTTAATCTTTATCCCCAGGCTGTTTATAAAAACGAGGACGCAGAACTTTGTCCCAACCTTATTGCCCCGTTCGATTTCTATGTCGGCGGAGAGAGACATACGGCATTTATATATAATGAAGCGTATTCAAGTTTCGCCGTGGAACACGCTGCAACCAGCAGACTTAAGTTTATTGCCCCTTTGCCGTTTAACATTAAGAGCGCGGATATAGATTTTTACAGAATCGGCGAATTCCCGATACTGTGCGTTTCAGGCAAAACCGCAAACGATGAAATCTATCTTTATGCCGCGCATGTCCTTCCTTCTTTTCATACCGATATTTGTACCGTTTGTGCACAGCATGCTATTGAAAAAGACGGTATTTATATTGTCGAGGACGGTCTGTTCCGACAAAAAAAGACGCGATGGGAGCAAAGCGGGCAGGCGCTTGTTCCGGCATGCTGTGAGCTTGGCTGGTATACGTGCCAGCCTCGCACCGCAGAGCAGCCCTCAGATATCTGCACCGCGCTGTTAGAAGCTGTAAAGGCAAATTTGCCGGATATTGCATTGTCATGCCTTACTCCGTCACTTGCAGAGGGGCTTTCGTTTTCGGATTTAAAAGAATTCTTCGGAGATTTTGATTCGATAGCGCAAACGCTTTCACCGGCATGCGGACAGGGAGGAATTGCTCTTAAATATACTGCCGGCATCAATCTTTTTTTCGCCCGAGAGTTTTGTATTGATACAAAACAAACCGATACCGGGCTGCTTATTGACAACATCCGCGAACCATAATAATAAAAAAGCCAAAGCTTATTTGCCTTGGCTTATCAGCATTTTTTATTATTACA
>CAZSMH010000009.1:0-39055 GCA_964607965.1 uncultured Christensenellaceae bacterium | reverse complement strand
ATGTCAGCATCGACATTGCTGAAAAGAGCATCACCGCATTGATCGGGCCCTCGGGCTGCGGCAAATCAACATTTCTTAAAACGCTCAACCGCATGAACGACCTGATACCGGGCGTGAAGATCACAGGCACGGTAAAGTACGGGGAGACAGATATCTTCGACTCATCTGCTGATGTCAGCGAGCTGCGCCGACAGATTGGCATGGTGTTTCAAAAACCGAACCCATTCCCCATGAGCATCTATGATAATGTGGCCTACGGTCCCCGCACCCACGGCATAAAGGGCAAGGCGAAGCTGGACGACATCGTGGAGCGCTCTCTGCGAGACGCAGCGATTTGGGACGAGGTGAAGGACAGATTGAAAAAGAACGCGCTGGGTCTCTCCGGTGGGCAGCAGCAGCGGCTGTGCATCGCCCGCGCGCTTGCAGTGGAACCGGCCGTGCTGCTCATGGACGAGCCGACCAGCGCCCTCGACCCAATATCGACCTCCAAAATTGAGGAGCTTGCTTTGCAGCTCAAGGATAAATACACCATCGTCATCGTCACGCACAATATGCAGCAGGCCGTCCGTATTTCGGATAACACGGCGTTCTTCCTTCTGGGAGAGCTGGTGGAGTACGGAGCGACAGAAAAGCTGTTCTCACAACCGGTGGATAAGAGGACAGAGGATTACATTACGGGGAGGTTCGGATAATGAGAAGTCGTTTTGACGAGCAGCTCGCTCTTTTGAACAAGGAGCTTATAGAGATGGGCGCGCTTTGCGAGGAGGTCATTGCCCTCAGCTCCAAGGCGCTGACCGCCGCAGATAAGGAGCTGGCAAAGAAGGTAGCCCCGCTGGATGCGGAGATTGATCAAAAGGAACATAATATTGAGTCCATGTGCCTGAAGCTGCTTTTGCAGCAGCAGCCGGTGGCAAGGGATCTTCGGCAGATCTCCGCCGCCCTCAAGATGATAACCGACATGGAGCGCATCGGCGACCAGGCCGAGGATATCGCGGAGATCGTCTGCTTTCTGGACGGCAGAAGCGCGGAAAACGACGACCTCATGCGGGAGATGGCCCGAGCCACCATACAAATGGTCACGGAAAGCGTGGATGCCTTCGTAAAACATGATATAATGTTGGCGGAAAAGGTCATCGCGGATGACGACACAGTAGACGCCTTATTCGATCAGGTGAAAATCAAGCTTATTAAGAAAATAGGCAAGGAACCATCCGACGGGGAATACGCCCTCGACCTTTTGATGATAGCAAAATACTTTGAACGGATTGGCGATCACGCGGTCAACATCGCCGAATGGGTCATTTTCTCGGTAACGGGAGTGCATAAGGAGGAATGAGCATGATCTGGTGCGTAGAGGACGAGGCCAGCATACGCGATATAGAGGTATACAGCCTGCAATCCACCGGCTTCGAGGCAAGGGGCTTCGAGGACGGAACCTCCTTCTGGGAGGCGCTGCAAGCAGAACGGCCGGAGCTTGTGGTGCTCGACGTGATGCTGCCCGGTGTGGACGGGATAGAGCTGCTGCGCCGCATGAAGGCGTCCGCCAGACTCTGTGATATCCCGGTAGTAATGGCTACTGCCAAGGGCGCGGAATACGACAAGATACAGGGGCTTGACCTGGGCGCGGACTACTACCTGACCAAGCCCTTCGGCGTGATGGAGCTTGTCTCCTGCGTCAAGGCCGTGCTGCGCCGCTGCGCGCCGAAGCAGGTGGAGCACCTGCTGAAAACCGGCGGCCTGATCGTCAATCTGGACGAGCATACCGTAACGGCGGACGGCGAGCGCGTGATACTGACCTACAAGGAGTTTGAGGTGCTGCGACTGTTCCTGTCCCATCCGGGCATGGCCTATACCCGCGACCAGCTTATGGAGGAGGTCTGGGGTATGGATTACTGCGGCGAGACCCGAACGGTGGACATGCACATCCGCACGCTCCGCCAGAAGCTGGGCTCCTACGGCGATCTGATAGAGACGGTGCGAAACGTCGGCTACCGGCTGGAGGTAAAGGAATGACGAAAAAGATCTTCAAGTCGATCCTTCTCGTGGCCGGCGCTGTGCTGCTGGCGAGTCTCGTCATTATTATGGGCTGCCTGTACGAGTACTTTGGCAGCGTGCAGGAAAATCAAATGAGAGATCAGCTTGACATCGCGGCGGTGGCTGTGGAGGACGATGGTGAAAGCTATCTTGAAAAGCTCAGCTCAGACAACTACAGGCTCACCTGGGTCGCACCCGACGGTACGGTGATCTATGACACGCAGGCGGATGCCCAAACAATGGAAAATCATTTAGACCGCAGCGAGATACAGGATGCGCTATCCAGCGGCGAGGGTGAAAGCTCACGGTACTCGTCAACGCTCCTGCAAAAGACGATGTATCACGCAAAGCGGCTATCCGACGGCAGCGTCCTGCGTATTTCCGTCAGCCGCGCCACGGCGGGCGTACTGGCGCTGGGGATGCTCCAGCCCATATTGATCGTTCTTGTGATTGCGCTTATTCTGTCCGGCGTTTTGGCAAGCCGTATGTCCAAGCGTGTCGTCGAGCCGCTGAACCGGCTTGATCTTGAAAACCCCCTGGAAAACGATGCTTACGAGGAGCTTGCCCCGCTTTTAGGCAGGATCAACCGCCAGCATCAGGAGATAAAGAACCAGCTTCGGCTGCTGCAGCGCCAACGCGACGAGTTCGCACAGATCACCGGCAGCATAAAGGAGGGGCTGGTGCTGTTGGACGCAAAGGAAGCCGTGCTTAGTATTAACCACGCCGCGAAGAAGCTCTTTGGCGCGGACAGTTCCTGCATAGGCCATGATTTTCTGATGGTAGATCGTAGCCTTGACATGAGCGCTGCCATACGGCAGGCAAAAGAGAGCGGTTCCGGCAAACTTCGCATGGAGCGAAATGGGCGCGTCTTTCAGTTCGAGTTGAGCAACATAAAATCGGACGGCGAAGTGATTGGAACTGCCATTCTCTCCTTTGATGTTACTGAGCAGGAGGCTGCGGAACGAAATCGCAGAGAGTTCACCGCCAATGTGTCTCACGAGTTGAAGACCCCGCTGCAGGGCATCATCGGCAGTGCGGAGCTGTTGGAAAAGGGCATGGTAAAGCGGGAGGACGAGCCGCGTTTTATCGGGCATATCCGTACCGAGACCGCGAAAATGGTGGCGCTGATCGACGATATTATCCGCTTATCTCAGCTTGACGAGGGCGACACAATGCCGCGCGAAACCGTGGATATGCTGGAGCTCGCACAGGAAACGGTCGAAAACCTTCATGACGCAGCGATGGAAAAGAGCGTCACTCTCGCCGTGGAAGGACAGAACGCCGAAGTGAACGGCGTGCGGCGGCTATTATATGAGATCGTCTACAATCTCTGCGACAACGCCATCAAATACAACAAAGAAGGCGGCAGTGTAGAGATTAGCGTCATGTCGGATGACCGCACGGTCTCCATCACGGTGAAGGATACCGGTATTGGTATCCCCCCGGAGTACCAGAGCCGGGTGTTCGAGCGGTTCTACCGCGTGGACAAGAGCCATTCGCGAGCTTCCGGCGGTACGGGACTGGGCCTCTCCATCGTCAAGCACGCCGTACAGTACCACAACGGTCATATTGAACTTGAAAGCAAACCGGACGAGGGAACTAAGATCAAAGTCACTTTTCCCAAATAGTCAGGAGCAACACCTTGGATTTGAGAAATGCAGGTGCTTCCCTATAGGCCGCGCTTCAATATATTTCTGCAGCTTGCCGAATCGTCGGATCTGACAGACTGATATGGGGGAGCGATGTGCCAGTTGTTCTGACCCGGGAAAGTTATTCTCATCTGATTGACTATATTTATTGCGGAAACAGCTTTACAGAAGATGAGCTGGAACAGATATTTTATCGAAACGCACAGATTGCTTATGATTTTATGTAAATTGAATTAATCCGATCTGAGAATAAAAAACACATTAAGGTTATAAAAGTGTGAAATTGTATTGATGCCCGAATATGATAATACCTTTCGAGAGAAGAGTTCAATGATTACACAGAGATAATATGCTTCAGATCCAACTCGGACATAAGTTATATCGCTGACCCAGGCAAGATTAGGAGCCCCTGTTAAAAAACACTCGTTTTAGTTTATTCGGATAGTACTTATATTCTCTGTCATTGGCTGAATTAGGCAATCGGTAATTTGTCTGCGGAGATATATCCAGTTCCTTCATCAATCGGAGTGTGCGCCTCTCGCTGATGGTATGACCAGTTCCATGAGCTTGGCTCGGATTTTTCGTGCGCCAAAGCTTTGGCCGTCTGCCCGATATCGACAATGATAGACTGCCTAAAAATGGTTGAGTGGGCGGATAAGATAGTGACGTTTTAACTGGCTCGCCCAAAAAGTATGTTTTAGCAATTTTCTGACCCCTTTGCAGATATCTACTCAACATTTCCTTTAAGCGTTACTTGCTTAACAGCTTTAATAATATTCTGGTATCCTGTACACCGGCAAAGATTACCAGAAAGAGCTGTTTTAATATCATCATCTGTGGGATATTGATTTTTAAGAAGCAGAGCTTTAGCACTCATAAGCATCCCGGGTGTGCAGAATCCACATTGAACAGCATGGTTTTTAATAAAAGACTGCTGCAATTTATCCAGTTCACCGTCATGTTCTAAAGCTTCGATTGTTACTATGCTCGTTTCGTTTATTTGGCCTGATAATACAAGGCAAGAATTTACGGCAATGCCGTCCATCAAAACAGTGCACGCTCCGCACTCTCCAATGCCGCATCCATCCTTAGCTCCGGTTAAAGACAGTTCGCGGAGAAGGCTAAGCAATGTGGCACTAGGGTCAACATCAATGCACACATCCTTACCGTTTAAATTAAAATCTACTCGAAATTTTTCCATTAAGTACCCCTTTCACGTTGCGCTTTCAATAAGATCAATAATAAACTCTTTTATCACAGGAATTTTATACGAGCTAGATCCACGGTTTCCTGACAAGTTAAATACTGTCTTCGAAGCAATTTCTCCAGTTGAGGCAAGGGCATAATAATCGAGCTTTTTAGACATCAGGTATTTTTCGGCTGTATAAAGCCTCAGAGGTTTTTCTGTTACTGAACCTAAAGCGATTTGTGCGTTTAATATTTTGTCGTTATATAAACTTAGAATACAAGCACCGTTAAGTCTGGCTTTTGTTACAGCGTTTCTTCTCCCAATTTTCTTAAAAGCATTTAAAGCATTCTTTGGAGGGACAGAAAAGTTTACGCCTGTTAATATTTCAGTATCTGTGAGTTGCGTTTTGTGATATTCTGTTATGAACTTTTCGACAGGTATAAATCTTGTATTAACGCGGTCAGAAGCGTCAATCGACAATAATGAAACTTCTGCGTCAAGACAAACAAGAGGAGGAACGATATCTGCCGAGGGACTTGCGTTACAAAGGTTCCCCCCGATTGTTCCTCTGTTGCGTATCTGTGGTGAACCAACGTGATGTGCTGCATTGCAAATTATTCTTACAAACTTCTTTAAGAGAGTTGACTCTTCTAAGGAGGTAAAAGTAACTAATGCACCTACATTAATTTGATTACAATCTGATTCTATAATTTTAAGTGATTCTATTTTAGAAAGGTCTATTATGTGATTGAGTTTAACTTTCTCTTTACGCATTTGAGGAATAACATCTGTAGCTCCGGCAACTAGTATAGAATTAGGCATATCTCTTTTATAAAGCAGAGCATCCTCAAGCTTTTTTGGCTGAAAAAACTTAAAGCCCATAATTGTCTCCTTGTATCTCATAACGTTTTGTAAAGTTAAATGAAAATTGAGACCCTGTAAGCCTTTCTGATACAATGTTTCTGCTAGAAAACTAATATCTACCGAAAGGATACAGAATCTCAATGCAGAAATTGTAACAGTTTCGTCGCCCAAAGTGCAACAATTCTCATAACTTTTATCGTTACGGTAAAGATAATTTTGGTTTTCAAAAGTACCTTTGCCGTAATCGCTCTCATCAGTTCTCACCTGATCATCCCAGTTTACAATCAGTGAAAAACTTTCCTCGTTGACCTGTATGCGGTAAAGCTTCTTTCCTCCACCACGACTATGAGCATTACTCTAACTTCCGATGCGGTGATAAAAAGTGCTACCACTCTTTTTTTCGTCCATAAACTAACCTCTTGGGGCTGAAAGTTTGCTCTTTTCGTAGCATTTATATGTTTGAGCCTGCTAATCTTTCTTTTTTACTTTACAGTCCCTCTCATAACACATGTTTCTTATTCAATGCGTTAAGCACGTTCTCAAGTGTTGCCGGTAAACACCGTATTCTTGTGCCAAGGGCATTTTCGATTGCGTTTAGAATTGCTGGCGCAACTGCAGCTGACGAGGGCTCGCCGATGCCATGAACCCCCAATGGGTTTAATGCGGGTTGTGTTTCAATAGGTATTGACCGAAGTTCTTGAAAGTCAAGAGTTGTAGGAAGCAGATATCCATCGAAGTTATTTTGGATTAAGCCATCACATATATCGACTTTTTCTGTAAGGGCCAAACCTAAAGCCATTAAGGCACCGCCCGCAATTTGTGCTTTTACCTCTTCTCTGTTTAATATACGGCCTACATCGTGTATGCAAACAAGATTTGTAACGTTGACTTTTCCGGATACCAGATCAACCTCGACTTCTGCGCCGCATGCCCCAAATGCATAAGATGCGTATGAAGACCCGCAATTACAGTTAAAATCCCAGTCTACGGGAGGAAGGGACCATTTTCCAAAGCCGCATAACCCCGGTGAAGCTATAAGACATTGCTGTATAGCATCCTTAAAACTTATATTGTGATTTTTACAAATCAGTTGCCAATCACTAAATTCTATTTCATGTGGATCAACGCCCCACATTCTTGATATTATGTTGGCTATCTTATTCTTTAAATCTTCTGCTGCCTTGGCCGCCGCATTACCTGAGGTGATGATACCCCTTGATCCGGTTGTCGGACCGCTGTCAGGTATATAGCTTGTGTTGAGAGCACTAAGTATGCAGCATTCAATAGGTACACTAAGTATACTGCTTATGATTAAAAGCAATGTACTGCTGCTGCCTTGTCCCATCTCTGAGATTCCGCTTAAAACTGTTAAACTACCGTCATTTTCGGGAAGGATCGTAATCGATGCAGCATCGTGGATGACAGAACATGCTCCTCGTGCTTCACCTCTAAAGATGCATGAGATTCCCTTACCGATGGCTTTTTTTGATTTCGGTTTGATAGAATTGGATAATGGGAATACTTCTTCAAGTTTGTCTAAGCAATCCATAAGTGTTACATTTTCAAGTTTTTGACCTGTAGCGGTAATAGAACCTTCCTTATAGCCATTAAGTCGGCGTATGTCAAAAGGACTCATGTTTAGTTCTGACGCAAGCTCATTAATTAATGATTCAGAGGCAAAATCGACTTGAGGCGAACCAAAACCGCGGACTGCATCTGAATACACATTGTTTGTAAAAACGCCACTAATCAAGGTTGATACATGATCGATATTATAAGGCCCCGTTGCTTCAACTGCAGCTCTCCATATAACTGACCGACTTTTTGATATATATGAGCCGACATCCGCAATACCGTTTACTGCGATTGCAGTTATTAAACCATTATTCTTGGCGCCTATTTTATATCTTAAAGAAAATGGATGGCGTTTGCTTCCTTCTAAAAAAACCTCTTCACGGCTCCAAACCATTTTACAGGGTCTATTAGTTTTCAATGCGGCAACTGCAGCTCGTGAAGCAATAATATTAATATCACAGCCTTTTCCTCCAAATGCGCCGCCTATGACTGGCTGAATGAGGCGTACCCGATTTTCAGGATACCCTATTGCGGCAGCTACGGCGCGTTTAACACTAAAGGGTGCTTTACACGGACAGTAAATCGTGATTGAATTTTCATCAGGTACTGCTATTGCACCATCTGGTTCAATGGCAGCATGTATCGCCCTTTGGGTTGTGTATGCTCTTTCAATAATAATATCAGCTTCATTAAAGCCTTGTTCAACATTTCCTTTCTCGACTTTATGGTATATGGCAATATTCGAATCCCCGTGTATCAAAGGAGCATCTTCCTTAAGAGCTGCTTCCACAGTAAAAACCGCAGGCAGAAGACAATACTTAACATTGACCATCTTTGCTGCGTTTATCGCCTGCGATTTTGTCTCTGCAACAACGATGGCTACGCCGTCGCCAGTGCATTTTGGTTCATGAGCCAGAACGGGCTTATCTTTTGGATATTCATTTATGCCTGGAATGTCTTGTGCTGTTAAAATACAAACTACACCATCTAAATTTATAGCCTGAGAGGTATCAATGCCTATTACCCTAGCATGAGGGTGCGGACATCTTACTGTCTGTACAAACAGCATTCTTGGAAAGGTTAAGTCGTCGATGTATTTAGCTTTCCCAGTAACTTTAGCGTATGCATCTTGCCTTAATAGGCTGTTCTCACTTACTGTTATATTCATTTTATCGGGTTGCTGTTATCCGCAATCTTCACAAGGTTACGAGCCCTATCCTCCAAAATGTCGAATTTGCCTGCTTCTATAAGCTTCTTATCAGAAAGATAGCTGCCAATTCCAGCCCCTTTATAACCTATACTTAAAAAGTTTTGAAGATTTGCTTCATTTACACCACCTACAGCGAGGAATTTGATATGATTTAATGGTGACATAATGCCAGACATATATTTGCAACCAAGCTCAGCCGCGGGGAAGACCTTGACGAAGTCTGCACCTAACTCAACAGCATTGCACATCTCCGATGGAGTCATTGCACCTGGTATTGAAATCATGCCATTTTCTTTTGTAAAACGAATAATTTTTTCATCAGTGTTTGGTGATATAATGTAATGTGCACCCGCATCCATAGCAGCAGCTGCCTGTTCTAAGTTCAATACAGTACCAGCACCAAATAGCATTTTTTGAGCCATACTAGAATTAAGCTCTGCAATCGCGCCAGCAGTTTTCTTTAAACAATCAGGCTCGGCTTGATTAAAGGTAATCTCTAGTAAGCGTATGCCGCCATTATAGAGTGCATTGGAGAGCTTTATAAGGTTATCCCCATAAATTCCGCGTATTATTGCTATTAGTCTATGTTGTTCTATCTTTACAATAATATTTGACATATGCGCCACCTCTTTAATATATGAATACAAAATTGAATACATAAAATATAATTGTTTTTAATTATTATGTCAACTATAATAAATTTATTATAAAGAATTGACAAAAACAAAAATGTATGCAAAAATGAATACAAAGGAATGCAATATGATAAAATCGATGTCAAGAGAAATATATAAAATTATAAAAAGAGATATTATTAACTTTAAAATGCTACCTGGACAAATATTAATGGTGCAACAGCTTGCTATAGAATATAATGTCAGCAGAACACCTGTTAGAGAAGCACTAGTAAGGTTAAAAGAAGAGGGGTTTGTAAAGGAAACGCAAGGAAGAAAATTTAAAGTGGCTGAGGTAACTTGGAAACAGATATCCGATCTTTATCAAATAAGAAAAATAATAGAATCCTATGTGGTATTAACATCGATGGAGAATATTAACAAACCCCAGATCCAATATCTCAAAAGTATAAATGATTGTATGGAGAAGTGTCTTTTTGATAGCGATTACTCTTCTTTCTTTGATAAAGATTTTCTTTTTCATAATTATATTTTGGAGCTATATGGAAACGAAATGATTATTGAATGGATGAGAAATATTCAAGACCATCAACAACGTATTCGAAATATAACCATCAATATCGAAGGGCGTCTTGAGGATACTATAAAGGAACATAAAAATATTATTGAATATCTTGAATTACGTCAGTTTGAAGAAGCATCTAAAGTTTTAATTAATCATCTAGACACGGTTGTAAATGATATGATGAAATTAAGTTGCGAGAGCCCTTATATTTTAAGTTCGTTAATAAAGTGAATTTAGAAAAAAATTTATTTTAAAATGTATACAAAAATGAATGCGAGAATAAATATGGATTATAAACTTGGATTAATAGCAAAAGATATTCATAACTCAGTAACACCGCTTATCTATAAAGCGTTTGCAAAAGCACTTGGTATCAAAGTTAGTTTTGAAATATTTAATATAGAGCATGAGCAGCTTTATGATACACAACTGTATTTTCGACACACTATGGATGGGTTTAATGTAACGATGCCGTATAAGCAAAAGTTTTTTGAATTTGTGGATGAAAAAGATAAATCTGCGGAAGAGTGCGGATCTACAAATGTTATACTCGTAAAGGACAAAAAATTTATTGCGTTTAATACTGATGGATGGGGGCTTATTAAGGCACTTTCTCTTAATGAATTCTCGGTAGAAGACAAAAAGGTGGTTCTGGTTGGTGCCGGGGGCGTCGCCCTTTCAATCGCATATAATTTGAAGCTTAATCATGTAAAAAGAGTCGCTGTTATTAACAAATTTCCAGATGAGACATTCCGGCTCTGCAATCGATTCGGGTCAGTATTCAAACCGCATCAGTTAACTGACCAAAATCTTTTTAATTGCTGTAAGGATAGCGACCTTTTTATTAATGCGTCGGTGCTTGGGCAAGTGGGATATTCTGATTATGATAAATTTGATTTTCTCGAGCAGCTTAAAGACGATGCGGTGGTATTCGATGTAAACTACTCAAATACAAATGCGGCGCTTTTACCCGCAGCAAGAAGCTTAGGCCTAAAAGCATATAACGGTAAACGCATGACAGTATGCCAAGGGATAAGAGCAATGGAAATCTGGACAGGACTGAAGCCCTGTGACAGTACTGCAGCGTCCATTATCGATAGTTTGGATAACTAAAAAATATATATAAAGAGGTGAACAGAATGAAGAAAGTATTGTTTTTCCATACTACTATGAATACCCCTGATTTAATGAAAAAGGCATTTCTAAAGAGATTCCCTGATGCCTCTGTTATCAACCTCGTTGATGACAGTGTTCTTCCTGAAGTCAGTGAAAACGGCAACAAATATACAAAGGCCATTGTTGAAAGGCTTATCGCGTATGCAAATATAGGAGAAAGCATGGGGGCAAGCGTAGCGGTATGTATGTGTACCACAATAACCGGGGCAGTATATGAGGCATCAAAACAAATCAAGATACCCTTTGTTACTATAGACCGGCCTATGCTCGAAAAGGCTGTACAGTCTGGCAACAGTGTAGCATTGTTGGTAACTGCCAAAACGACACTGGACGCTTCAGATGCTTCAATAAAGCAGGTCGCAAAAGAATTAGGTAGCCGTGCTGCTGTTGATACGATTTTTATCCCAAATGCATCCGATGCATTGAATCAAGAACACAATAAGACAAAACATGATCAGTTAATCGCAGCCGCAGCAGAAGAAGCTGCAAAGAATTATGATGTTGTAGTGCTTGCACAAGCCACGATGGCAAATGCTGCGAAGCTTATCAGGACCAAAGATGCGATAGTGTTAACCAGTGTTGAATCAGGTCTTGAGCAACTGGAAAAGTATTTGTGTTAACTTAAAAAGAGGAAAAAACAAGATGATTATAACAGAGGTTAAAGCTACAATACTGCAGTATAAATATGAAAATGCGATTGCAGACGCACAGAATTACTTTCAGACCAGAAGTGCCGTCATTGTTGAGGTGAAGACTGAGGATGGCATAACCGGCATCGGAGAGTCAGCATGTTTTGGAGGGCCTCCGCAGAGTACAAAGTTTCTAATTGAAAATGAACTTAGCGATATCATTGCCGGAGAAGATGCCAGCAACATTGAACGGATTTGGCAGAAGATGTTTTGCAGGACGAGGCAGCACGGCAGGGGCGGAATTATATATTCTGCTATGAGCGGTATAGACATTGCTTTGTGGGATCTGCTCGGCAAAAAGGCGAACATGCCCGTTTATAAGTTGTTAGGAGGCTATACTGACAGGTTGATTCCTTATGCGAGTTCTGGGTTTTATTCGTTGGGAAAGGATACAAAGAAAATTTCAGAAGAGGTAGAAGGATTTTTTGAAGAAGGTTTTAAGTATGCTAAGATAAAAGTAGGAAGAAACCCAGAAGTCCTTTTGTCTCCACTGCCAAACATGATAGGTCCTGATAAGCTATGTTATTCTTTGGAAGAAGATTTGGAACGAGTAGCTGCTTGTTGCAAGGTCGCGAATAAATATGGCGCAAAGGTTATAGTAGATGCAAACAACAGCTGGGACACTTCGACGGCAGTAAAAATGGGAAAGCTTTTTGAAAAGCTAGGTGTATTTTGGTTAGAAGAGCCTTTGCATCTTGATAATATCGATGGCTCTGTTATGCTTGCATCAGCACTTGACATGCCGGTTGCAGGATATGAATCGGAGATAGGCTTTTATAGGTTTAGGGAATTTATTCAAAGACATGCAGTCGACATAGTTCAGCCAGATGTTATTTGGAGTGGTGGAATAAGCGAATGCCGCAAAATTGCATGTCTTGCGATGTCCCAAAATATGCCTGTTGCGCCACATGTGTTTGCATCAGGTGTTTCTCTTGCTGCAAACATGCATTTCCTAGCTTCACTTGGGAATGCAGGGATATTAGAAATGGACAGGAATGAGTATCCATTACGTGACGAGCTGCTGACCGAGCCGATAGACGTCTCTTCTGATGGTTATGTATATTTGCCTCAGAAACCAGGCCTCGGAATTGAACTGAATGAAGTCACAGTGAAAAAATATGCAGTTGGTTAATACTTTTGGGAGTGATTATGGAATATAGAAAGTTTGATTATAAAGATAAAACTGAACTGTTGCGCGATATTGGCATGCTAAAAAAAGGGCTGCCTTTTAACGACAATATTGGTCCTATTGCCGACTCTATTGTTGTAGGGGATAAAAGTATTAAAAATCGTTTGCTTGTACAGCCAATGGAAGGATTTGATGCTGAGCTGGATGGTTCGCCAAGCAAGAGAACTTTTGAACGGTATTTGAAGTTTGCCAACGGTGGCTCGGGAACTGTTTGGATTGAGTCGGTGTCTGTTAATAATGAAGGCAGGTCGAATCCACATCAGTTATGGTTAACGAAAGATAATCAACAGCAGTTTTCAAGAATGATTGGAGATGTAAAAAAATATGGGGCCTATGTGGTTGTTCAACTAACACATTCGGGACGCTATAGCAATCCAGCAGGTAACCCCTTGCCTTTATGTGCAATTAATAATCCCTATATACCGAAGCAAAATGAGACCATTATATCAGACGAGGACCTTAAGATACTTGAGTATGACTATGTAAACAGTGCCTTGCTTGCAGAGGAGGCAGGTGCAGATGCTGTTGATATCCGTTCTTGTCATGGATATTTGATTAATGAACTTTTTTCTGCATATGAACGGGGAGGAGAGTATGGCGGCTGCTTTGAAAATCGTGCCAGGCTTTTGCTCAACATAATTGATAAAATAAAAGAGAGAACGAAAATTCAAATTGCAGTTCGTCTTAATGTGTATGACGGCATTCCTTATCCCAACGGTTGGGGCGGCTCAAGAGAAGATGTCCTTACTCAGGATATGAAAGAGCCAATGAAACTGCTTGGTTTATTGTATCAACGCGGTATCCGTTTTTTTAATATAAGCAGCGGTATTGGTGCGTATTCACCACATGTTCTGCGGCCTTACAACAGCGGGGGAGCAACTCCTCCCGAACATCCTCTTGAAGGAATAGAGAGAATGCTGCAGTCAGCTAAGGTAATAAAAAAAGCTTTCCCGGATGCAGTCATTGTAGCCTCTGCATTTTCATGGCTTAGGGAATATGCTCCAATGGTGGCGGCAGGCGGGATAAGCGACGGTTGGTTTGATATTGCAGGATTTGGGCGCGGAGCACTCGCTAACCCCGATTATGCAAACGAGATTTTGTCCAAAAAAGAAATCAGCGTTTTATGCAGGGCATGCGGCGGATGTTCTTCATTAATAAGAAAAGCAGAAAAACTTCGGTGCGTTATGAATGCAAGTCAAAGAAATGATGGAGAAAATTAACATGAAGAAGACAGTATGTTTTGGAGAAATAATGATGCGGCTGAACCCCAAAGGGTACTTAAGGCTAAATCAGGCAAAGGAACTTGAGGTTTCATACGCAGGCGGCGAGGCAAATGTAGCTGTTTCTCTCGCTAATTTCAATATGCCGGTATCTTATGTGACAAAGCTTCCTGATAACGAAATAGGCAGAACTGTCGAACGGCAACTTAGGGGCTTTAGTGTCGACGTATCTGATGTTTTATATTGCAAGGATAGGCTAGGAATTTATTTTGTGGAAAAGGGTGCTTCGCAGCGCCCGTCTGCTGTAATCTATGATAGAAGGAATTCGGCAATTTCGAAAGCAGGCGTCAATGATTTCGATTGGAGTGTTATATTCTCAGATGCCGATTGGTTTCATTTTACCGGAATAACACCGGCTCTTGGAGCTAATTTACCAAGGATATGTATGGACGCGTGCAGGAAAGCGAAAGAGATGGGTCTTACAGTCAGCAGCGATATTAATTATAGAAAGAACCTTTGGTCTCAAGATGAAGCCGAAAAAGTTATGAGTAGACTTTTTGAATATGTTGATGTTTGTATCGGGAACGAAGAAGATGCCGAAAAGGTTTTCGGAATAAAAGCTCAGGGTACAGATGTTGAAAAAGGAAGCCTAAACCACGAGCGTTATATAGAGGTTGCAAAAAAGATAAAAGAGAGGTTTGGATGCAAAAAGGTAGCAATTACGCTCAGAGGCAGTATTTCGGCAAGTGATAACGAATGGGCGGGTATGTTGTTTGATGAGGGAAATGCATACTTTTCAAAAAAGTATTTAATTCATATTGTTGACCGTGTCGGAGGAGGGGATTCTTTTGGTGCGGGACTGATATATGCGTTAAAGAGCGGATACAGCCAACAAAAAGCGATAGACTTTGCAGCGGCTGCATCATGTTTAAAACAAACGATTGAATTTGATTTTAATATGTCATCTATAAACGAAGTAAATAATTTAATGTCAGGCATGGGCTCGGGGCGAATACAAAGGTAATCATACAAAGGGAAAATAAAACATCTACAGCAAAGTTACATCATTGAGTGGTTGTATTGTTTAAACTCTGTGGGGGTGTATCCTGTAAGTTTTTTAAACATGCGGTTAAAGTAAGGAGTATCGTTAAACCCTACATTCTGTGCAATCGCCGATATTTTATGTCCTTTCTGCAGGAGCATCTCCTTGGCCTTGTCTATTCGAACCGTTAATAGGTAACTGTTTATACTGGTGTTGGTATGATCTTTGAACTTCTTGCAAAGATAATACTTACTGAAATTAAATTTTTGTGCAAGCTCGTCCAGCGTTACTTGGTTTCGATAGTTTTGATGTATATATTCAATAACATTGCTTATTGGATTAAAAGAAACGTCATCCGTATTTGATGAAGATTTGTCATTATCTTTAATATCTGATAGGTTAATAATTGTATCGTAGCTGTGTTTATATGAGTTAATCCCTTGAATGATGTTTTCATATGTTTCTGACAAACTGTCTAGATCACGCCCCTCATCAATAAATATGCTGCATGTTATCTTATAGTTATTTTTAACGCTGATGCGAAGTCTTTCGCCTATACATAGCGCCTTATCCTTTGGCAATATTACGGAATTTTTAATAATAATATCGAATAGTATAAAAAACATATTATCTTCCACAGGCAATACAATACCGCCGCCATACTCAGAGACTATTTTATTGAGCATATTAATAACTGCTTTTTCAAAAGACTTAGTACTTTCATACATACTTTTAAACTTACCAAAATTGTTTAATACAAGCCCAAAAAGGAATAGATTCTTGCTGTCATAATCAATTCTAACGCTCATAAGATAGTTTTTTATACGTTCATAAAGCCCAGTTTGTCCGCTTAAATAAAGAGGAAAAAGTGCACAAAATTCATTATCCGACAATGCAGGCATATTCATTTCGGATTTCGAATAGAAGTTTTTATTTGAAGTCCGGTCATCAAGTGCTGTAGAAACTTTATCAAGAAACTTTTCCATCTCGCTAGGGTCTACTATGGAGCTTTTTAGCAAGTAGTCAAATACTCCCATGCGAATCGATTCTTTAACATAGTTTATGTCATTGTGGCAACTTAAAACAACAAACAGTATATCGGGATACATACTGCGAGCTGCTTTCACGAGCTCCAAGCCATCTGATTTTGGCATATACATATCCGTAATAACAACGTCAGGTTTATGCTCCTCAATTATTTTAAGTGCTTCTTCACCGTCAGAAGCTTCACCTACAATTTCAAACCCTTTTGATTTCCAATCAATTATAGACTTTAAACCTATACGAACCAGACTATCATCATCTACAAACATAACTTTATAACTCATTGAAACCTCCATATGTTAAAAACAAAAAATCGGATTTGTATTTTACACCATTATAGGCAAAGTGACTTTTACAATCGAATACTCACCGAATTTACTACGTATACCAATTCCGTATTCCTTACCGCAGAGCAGTTTTATACGCTTATTTACATTACCTAATGCAACTCCCATATATCGTCCCGAACTTTTATTTTTATTATTAATCACATTGTTAATACGGTTTCCTTTAATACCTATACCGTTATCGTAAACGCTAATATCTATTCTGTGGCCACGGCGCTCAACAGAGACCTTAATAATACCATTCTTCTTGTTGCAGTTTATAAAACCGTGGTAAATACTGTTTTCAACAATAGGCTGTATTATAAACTTTGGTATTTTCATTTGCGTTAACAGCGGATCAAGGTCAAACTCATAGTTAAAGAATTCTTCAAACCGTATTTTTTGAGCAATAAGGTATGATTCGACATAACCAAGCTCTTCTTCAATAGTAACCATTTCATTGTCGTTTTGGCAAAAAGCTTGAAGCAAACAGAAAAGAGACTTAGCTGTTGTAATAACATCATTTGTTCTTCCGGCAAGAGCAAGCCATTGTATATTATTTAGTGTATTATAAATAAAGTGCGAATTTATCTGGTTCTGTAATGCTTCGAATTCAAACTTGCGTTTTTGATTATTAAAATCGTTTATTTTATCTAGCTTATTCCTATAATCCTCCGCGCGTTTACTATAGGCCAAACAAAGTTTGCCTATTTCGTTCTCCCATTCTATGTATGGGGAGATACGAGTTGGCAACGAAGGGTTTCGTATACTATAAAGAAGCTTTTTTAAAGGAATAACAACACGCTTTCCTACAATATTAATAGAGAGTATTATTAATATAAAAGAACACAATAGAGTCCCCAAGATTATATGCCAAAAATCATGTGCCGATCCGGTAAACTGTGAAATGGGAAATAAAAAGTACGCCATTAACGTATCAGTAATTTTAAAACCTGTATATAAAAGGTTTCCACGAAATGTGTCTTTAATGCTAAAGTGATTATTTGATGAATAATCTGCTTGAAAATCTAGCTCATTGGGGAGCGGATATGAGTATGATTCACTGGCAGGCAAGTTAAAACTATTTTTATACAATACATCCCTGTTTCCATTCACTACATACATCGTAAATTGATAATGTCTTATCAAGTAATCTGCTTTTTTTTCTATATCGGCCGCTAATAATACAGCGTCACTAGCATGTACTACAGTGCTTTTTATTATGTTAAGACTGCTTGTTATACTCTCGGCGTGGGTATTAACTATAAGTTTGTGTGCTTGTTGGTTTAAAAGCGCACCACTAATAATTATTGGTATCATAACTACACAGATTAATATTGTAAAAGTTGCTTTCAATGGAATCCGTCTAAAGATATTATAACGTTTGTCTTTTAATGTTTTTTTATTATACATATATAATACACTACATAAAATATAATTTTTGCAGATTAACATTGTACAATAATAATCATTAAAAAACAATGTTAAAAAATGATTCAGTACTGAAAGTATTATATTTCGAAAAGATTTATGCTGAACACAGAATATTATCAAATAAACATGCAAGATAGTTAAAAATCCATAAGCAAGAATAGTCAAAAAAAATTATGTAAATAAATTAATTGAACATTAACCCAACCTATTTGACAACTATGTTTATTTACGGAGCCTTGTTTTTATGAATATAATTAATTCTAAAATTTTAATAGGAGGAAATACTGTAATGTCAAAGAAAAGTGTTCTGGTCGTACTACTAGCAGTAGTATTCTTGCTTAGCTTCGCGGCTTGTGGTCAAGCGACTCCTGAACCATCTGGTAGTGTTGAGGTAGGCGATGACAAAGAAACTCCAGAGGATACATCGGAAGCAACGGATGAACCTATCCGTGTTGGTGTCTGTGCTGTTCTTTCTGGTACAAATGCAGCTCATGGCGAGTTTTATACACAAGGTGTTGAGTTATGGAAGGATCAAGTGAATGAGAGCGGCGGAATTCTTGGACGCCAGGTCGAAATTGTTTATGAAGACTCTGGTGAAACCGAACAATCCAGAGTAAATGCTGTAGTCAAAGCGCTTACTGAAGACAATGTTATTGCAGTTATGACGGACTATGATAGCAGCAACAACATACTATGCTCACCAGAGATAGAAAAGTATGGGATTCCATATTTCGGATGCGCGAGCAGCGCTTCCGTGTTAGCACTTGGCAACCCGTATCTTTGGTTCAATCGCATGACAGATGCACAGCTATCACCATCTATGGTTAACGCATGCAAAGAATTGCTGGAGATGAAGAAGCCTGCAATAATCTACGTTAATGACGCTTTCGGACAGGGCCTGTATGAAAATGTTAAAAAGGCAATAGAAAACGATCCGGATATGGAAGTTGCTATTGAAATCAGTACTCAGGCAGATGAAAAGCAGTATGCCCCATTTTTGACTCAAATTATTAACAGCGGGGCTGATGGCATAATTGCACTTCACCATCAGGAACAGGCTGCTCTTGTTATGAAGCAGATTGATGCGATGGGTATAGATGTACCGAAAATGGGCTGTTCACAGTACGCTACAGCGCTTGCATTTGAGACAGCTGGCGAATCATCTAATGGCTGGTATTCTCTTGCCGATTGGAGCGATGAAACACAAAATCCTAAAGGGCTGGAATTCCTAGCTGCCTATAGGGAAAGACATAATGCGAATCCGGACTTTATGACAGTATGTGCATACGATGCTGGTATAATACTGCAGGATGCTATTATTAGAGCCAATTCTACAGATCCTGAAGAAATCAATAACGCAATTAAAGAAACAAGCGGTCTACAGGGTGCGATGGCAGTCTATACATATACAGGCGGTCCGCAAACACTCGCTGAAACAATCAATTTGACAGAGACGGTTGATCAGTCGTCAAAATTAATTGATATCGTTAATCGTTAGTTAAAAAAGTTGCTGGGATGTTTCTTGGGCTGCTTTGGCTCAAAGACATCCCATCAACATTGCTTAAAAGAGAGTTTGAGGAAAGTGTTTGGTTTTTATTCTATGGATAATGAGGTATAACGATGGGAACTTTTCTGCAGCTATTGGTCATAGGACTATCAATGGGGATGATATATGCAATAGTCGCTGTAAGCATTGACCTGCTCGTAAAGGCTGTTGGTGTTTTAAATTTTGCACAAGGTGATTTGTTAATGGTTGGCGCATACATCACTTTCTGTTTTTCATACCAACTAAATATGCCTATGTATTTAATGATAATACTTGCTGTTATTACGTTTGCAATATTTGGTGCTATTTTTATGTTTTCAGTGTATTGGCCGTTGCGTAAATCCAAATGGCCTGCAACAAATATTATTATGGCGCTTGGCGCATCTATTGTTATAAAGGAAATTTGTAAATTAATATGGGGATCTGTACCGCTGGTGTCAAAACCTATACTGGAAGGGGTACTTGTAATCGGAACCGCAAGACTTGAATATCAGTACTTATTTATTATAGGTATAGGGGGTATTATGCTGGCCGGTGTTTTTCTTTTATATGATAAACTGTATGTCGGACGTGTCATGCAAGCGGCCGCTCAGGATAAATATTCGGCTGAACTTCTTGGCATACCAACAATATTTACTATAGTTATAACTTATATGCTTAGTATGCTGCTTGTAGGTACTGGTGGTTACCTTGTGGCTCCAGTTTTTCTTGTATCTACAAACTTAGCTACATTCCTTCTAAAAGGATTTTCAGGAATGGTGGTTGGGGGTATCGGCAACATTAAAGGTGCGGTGGTAGGCAGTATATTAATTGGGCTTGTCGAATCTTATTCAACACTTTTTACATCAGCATACAAAGACACTATGGCATTTCTGGTACTTATTATAGTATTGGTTATTCGTCCACAGGGTATATTTGGCCAGAAGATTGCCGAGAAAGCGTGAGTGGGGGGAATATGAAAAATAAAAAGATTTTATGGAGATTGTTGTTAATAGTCGGAATTATTTTTTTGGGTTACTTCTATATTCCTAACTATTCGAGTGTTTATATATTGACAGTTTTCAATGGAGCTCTGATATACTTTGTGGCTTGCCTTGGTGTATCGGTTATAGTTGGAATGGGCGGACTTGTATCCTTTGCCTCTGTGGCTTTTATGGGCTTTGGCGCATACTTTAGTACGAACTTGTCTATGAGGCTTAATTTAAACTCAATGGTTGCAATAGGCTGCTCAATAGTACTCATCGCGATACTTGCAGCACTCGTTGGTATGATACTTTTGCGACTAAAAGGTACGTTCTTTACGTTTGGAACCGTAGCCCTTACTCTTATTTCATCCAGCTTGTTTATGAATATAAAAGAGTTTACGGGAGGACCGGACGGAATTGCCGGAGTACCCGCTTATCAAATAGGTTCATTCATTGCAAAGGATTCGGCAGATAATTTCTATGTACTTATTACAGTAAGCATTATTTGTGCGATTTTTGTTATGCGCCTAAGAAAAACGAATTTAGGGCGTGCATTAAGTTCTGTCCGGGATAATGAAATAGCCGCCCAAGTTATGGGCATCAATGTATACCGTA
Organism: uncultured Christensenellaceae bacterium; assembly: GCA_964607965.1. Lineage (GTDB taxonomy): Bacteria > Bacillota > Clostridia > Christensenellales > SZUA-584 > SZUA-584. The sequence goes on along the minus strand of CAZSMH010000009.1, from coordinate 18,088 downwards.
CAAAAGTAATTGGTTTTGTTATTGAAGCTATGCTTTCTGGTCTGGCTGGTGCTTTATTGGTGCACAACAACCATTTTGTTGGCTCAAGCGCATTTGTGCTCACTCAATCCACTACTTTTCTTATTATGGTCATGTTAGGAGGAGTGCGCAGTGCACCTGGTGTTTTTGTTGGCGCCCTTTTAATAACAATGCTTCCTGAATGGTTAAGACCAGTTCAAAAATATATCCGTCTATTTTATGGATTAGGTGTAATGCTTCTTATGGTATTTATGCCAATGGGGCTTGCGGGTTTGGCTTCGACCATTAAGAAAAAGATTGAGCGTAGATTTAAGCTTGGACACAAAACAAAAATTGGTTTGGTATCAGATGGCATGCCTTGTGCGGGTTCGAAAGAAGAAACATCGTTTGCTGGAGAGGAATGAAAGAATGGATAAAATACTAAGATTAGTTGATGTTAGTAAACGTTTTGGTGGTATTGTTACTGCCGATAAAGTGTGTATGGAGCTTGAAGCAGGGGAAATCCACGGGCTAATAGGGCCAAACGGTGCGGGCAAAACAACGATGTTAAATCTAATATCCGGTATCTTAGGTGTAGATAGCGGAAACATATATTTTCTTGGTAAGGATATAACGAAGACTCCTTCCCATAAAAGGGCTCATATGGGTTTGGGGAGAACTTTTCAAGTGCCCCGCTATCTAGAAAGGTCTGACATTGAAGAAAATCTTCTTTTAGCAACGGATCTTGCCGCAAAAATAAATTTTGGCCGTTCCTTCTTTGGAAGGAAAAACAGGGATTTTGTTAAAGAATTAAACAAGCTAACTCATATGGCAGGATTCACTTTTAATTTGGAGGATGATATTTCAAGCTTAACTTTCGGACAGAGGAAATTGCTTGAAATTATCCGCGCGATGCTAACAAATCCTAAGGTCTTGCTTGTAGACGAGCCTGCAGCAGGTCTTAACAAAATGGAAATAGATAATGCTATTTTACTTCTGGAGATGGCAGCATACGAGAAGAACATCGGCATTATTCTTATTGAGCATACTATGGATATGATCATGAGCGTATGTAAAGAAATCACAGTGATTAACTTTGGGGAAGTTATAGCGCGTGGTACCCCTCAAGAGGTATCCACAAATGAAAACGTTATCACTGCTTATTTAGGGAGAAAAAGATGTTAAAAATAGAAAATCTTCGCGCTTACTATGAACAAATCGAGGCATTGAAGGGCATAGACATAGAAGTTTCCCAAAAATGCATTGTTTGTCTGATAGGGAGCAATGGTGCAGGCAAAACAACACTGCTCAACTCTATCTCCGGAATGGTTCAACACACTGGCTTAATAGAGTGGAATAATGAGAACATATCTAATTATAAACCGGATGAGATTGCCAAACACGGCATACTGCATGTTCCCGAAGGACGTCATGTTTTCCCTGGACTTACAGTTGAGGAGAACCTTGAAGTAGGATGCATCAATTGGCGTGGTTTTTTTGGAAAGAATATGGCTCAAAAAGAATTTGAATTAGTTTATGGCATGTTCCCGCGGTTGGCCGAGCGTAAGGACCAGCTCGCATGGAGTCTCTCGGGCGGTGAACAACAAATGCTGGCCATTGGTCGTGCGCTTATGGGTCGTCCTAAACTATTGTTATTGGACGAGCCTTCTATGGGACTTGCACCTTTGGTAATAGAGGAGTTATTTGAAAAAATTGTTGAGATAAATAACCAAGGGTTGCCCATATTGATGGTGGAACAAAATGCACGCATGGCTCTTGAGGTTTCTGACTATGCGTATATTATAAAGCAGGGAAAAATTGAATTATCTGGGCGTGCTGAGGAGCTTATACACGATGATCATGTGATAAAGGCATATTTTGGAACTAAATGATCATTGACTTGCTCAGCGGCAGAAAGGGACAGAATGAAAATCGGTGTTCATACTTTTGTATGGAGGGATTATTTTGATGATGATACACTTCCCTTCATAGATAAAGCAAAACAAATCGGATATGATTCTTTTGAGGTAGTAGTTGGTTCAGAGAAGTTCAGTACCGATCTTCTAAAAAAAAGACTTAGACAAAACAATATTGCTGTAACAATGAGTAACACTGTAGACCCGAAAAGATCGGTTGCCAGCAGTGATAAGGCTGTACGAAAAAGTGCGAGAGACTTTTTTCGTCGTTGCTTTGATATAGCAAAAGAGATAGGTGCTGATCGTCTAGTTGGTCCGCTGCATTCAAATGGGCAAAAGGTTTGTCCAAGACCGGACAAAGAAAAGCGAGAAGAATGGCTACGCGTTGTAGACACGCTTCGTTATATTGCAGAAGATGCAAAATCATTAGGGATAACGATTTGCATAGAACCTGTTAACCGTTATAAGAATGACCTTGTAAATACTGTATCTGAAGCAATTAGGATGATTGATGATATTGGGGGAGATAACGTAAAAGTACTTTTTGATACCTATCATGCCAATATTGAAGAAAAGAGCTTAACAGACCCAATAAAAAGAATGGGATTAAAATACCTCGGCGAAGTGCACTTATGTGAAAATGATAAGGGTGCCCCAGGAAGCGGTCATATTGATTTTAGGGCAATTGCAGAAACACTGCGCAGTATAGGATATGATGAAGATATTGTTTTTGAAACTTTTTTACCCTTTAATAAGGATAATATATGGCGAAAGCTCGCATTATCGCAGGAGGATTTAGCTAAAGAAGCGCTGTACAATATTCGAGAAATATTTGATATAAAGAAAAAAACAATAGTATGATTTTATTTAAGCAGGAGTAGGTTATAAATGAAATTTGAGAGAAAAAAACTTTTTGACCTTGATCATTGTTATGCGGTTAGTGCAATGGATATATGTGGAGAGCAAAAATATTTTTTTGCAGCGAATAACAACAATCCATGCTATGTATACGATGTTATAAGTAAGAAATATGAGAAAGTATGGGAAGATATGGGTGGAACCATGTCAATGATTAGGCTGCCGGATACAGACGGCGATTTTTTAGCGGTTCATGGTTTTATGCCGCGCTTTATGGCTCATAATACTTCAATAGCATATGTAAAGCAGTCTAATGGTAATTGGGATGTTAAAACATTGTTTAAGATTCCATACATACACAGATTTGATATTTTTAAAGTTAAAAATATTAAGTATATATTAGTGTGTACCATCTCTACAAGTAAGAAAGATCCTGACGACTGGTCGGATCCAGGGAAAATATGGGTAGGCATATTGCACGAAGATCCAAATATGCTGATTGAACTAAAACCGCTTGTGGAAGGTCTTACGAAGAACCACGGTTACTGGCGAACGGTTGTGGATGGCAAAGAATGTGCGACGATATCAAGTGAAAACGGGGTAATATTGGTGACACCTCCGCAATCAGAAGGCGAAAAGTGGATGGTAAATCAGATAATTGACAGACCTGTTAGTGAAGCAGCTGTTATAGATATTGACGGAGACGGTGTGGATGAAATAGCAACAATTGAACCTTTTCATGGAGACACGTTTAAGATTAACAAGAATACAAAACAAGGTTGGAAGACTGTATATCAATACCCTTCTAAGCTGACATTTGGTCACGTTGCGTATGCATGTAAGCTGCGTGGAGTACCAACTTTTATTGGCGGAGAAGTGCGCGGAGAAAAAAAGCTTTTTTATGTGCAGTGCTGTGACTCTTCGAATTTGTTATTTAAGACCGAGATTATAGATAAGGATGGCGGCCCAAGCAACGTGACTGTAGTTAACAGCAAAAGCAATGATATTATTTTGGCAGCGAATCAGGGAGCCGGACAAGCTGTTATGTATACAGTTACTGATTCTTAAACTTTAAGTATATTTGGAGGGAAAAATGGAACAAGTGACATCAAACGTTTTTACAATAACAAACATAAGAGGGTCTAACCCCAGTATCGTATTTACAAAAGAAGGATCAGTATTTATTGATACCGCGCAACTTTTAACTCCACTTTTAGAGATGCGCAAGTTTGCTCTTGAGAAGGGACCTATTCGATATTTAATAAACACAGAAGCTCATACAGATCATATATTTGGTAATCATTGGTTTGCAGGAGAATGTCCGGTTATAGGGCACGAAAATCTGCCTCGGGTTTTTTGGAAGAATCCATTTTATGACTGCTATGATTTTAGTGTTGACGTATTAAAGAGGCAAGATCCTGAGGGAGTAAAACATATGCCTGCCAGGAAAGATTTTGTTGTAAACGGTCCTACTATCACGTTTAGTGACAAAATGGAGATAAAGCTTGGGGACCACCATTTTAAGCTTTACTATACTCCGGGGCATACCGACTGTAATATAAGCGTGTTCGTTCCAGAAGAAAGGACTGTATTTGTAGGTGATACGATATTTGCACATTGCCAAACGTGGCTGCAGGTGGGGGATCCGTTTGAATGGCTAAGATCACTAGAATTTCTCAAAACGCTTGATTTTGATACGATTGTGCCAGGACATGGGCCGCTTGTTAAGAAGTCTTATATTGATGTACAAAGTTCAGTTATATATGAATGGATTTCAGTTGTTGCAGCCGGGATATCAAAGGGATGGTCTCTTGAAGAGTGTAAGGAACGCATCAGTTTAGCCGATCGCTGTCCGGTTGATATCGGTCAGGAAGAACGAATGGATTTTATACAAACGCGAAATGTTGAATGCGTTTATAATATGTTGAATAGTAAACAAATGCCGGGTTTTTAGCCAAAGGAGGTGTTTATACGTGCATAGAGATTACATAGAGAAAGCATCTTCACCGTTAGGCAAGCCTACGAAACGCGTTGATGCTTTCGTTAAGGTTACTGGCAAGGCGGAATATGTAGAGGATATTCATTATAAATTTCATAATTTACTTCATATTAAAGTGCTGCGAAGTCCTTATGCACATGCTGAAATACTAAGTATTGATACATCTAAAGCTGAGAAGATTGAAGGTGTACAAGCGGTATTAACAGGAAAAGATTGTCCAAGAACATATGAACGCAGTGAAGTTTTTTCGCTGCCCGCTGAGGCTAACGCAACATGGGCAGGACAGGGTATAGTGGCCGTTGCTGCAGATACCAAGCAAAAGGCACAAGAAGCTTTAAAGCATATTGAAGTGAAATATAAAGAGCTGCCTTTCGTTATTGATGTGGAAGAAGCCATGAAACCAGATCCAGTTGCGGTAGTTGACCCGAGGCTTGGGAAGTATCCTGAAGGCAGACATTATGAACCGATAGCGCCAAACATTGCTTCCTATCAGCAAGTTAGGACAGGAGACATTGAAAAGGGTTTTGCAGAGGCAGATATTATTGTGGAAAATAAGTATTACTGTTCTCGGGTAAGCCACTCGCAGATGGAACGTGCATCATGTCTTGTAAAGCCAGATTCAGACGGCAAAGGGCTTACGATGTGGACAAACGGGTGTGGAGTGCACCTAATTAAATCACTTTTATGTAAGTTGTTAAAACTTGAAAGCAGTCGTGTTCAAGTAATCCAGATGTATCAAGGGGGTAGTTTTGGAAACCGATTGACCTTTTCTGCTGAACCCCTCTGTGCTGTAATGGCAATGAAGACTGGACAACCTTGTGAATTTACATTTTCAAGAGATGAAATGTTTACAGCGGCACCTTCAAACTGGCCTGTCACAGTAAAAATAAAAACAGGTGCAACAAAAGAAGGAATATTAACAGCCCAGGAGATGACGGTTATTGAAGATTGCGGAGCACACCAAAACAATGTGAGAGATTGCCGTTCAACAGGCTCAGGTGCTGTTCCTGTATACAGAGTTCCGAATTTTTATCAGAATTTATACGCTGTAAATACCAATACACCGCCTGTTGGCTCAATGCGGGGGCTAGGTTCTCCTCAGATGTCGTTTGCGGTTGAACAGCAGATAAACATAATAGCCGATAAATTAGGCATAAGTCAGCTTGAAATACGTTTAAAGAACATAATGGATAAGGGCGAAAAAAATGCGTATGGTGAGAAACTATTGAGTACAGGCGCTAAAAAATGTATTCACGCTGTAGCTGACTTTATCAAAATGGATGAAACAGTTAAAGAGAAGGAAGAAGGACCATGGCGCTATGGAAAAGGGATATCAGTTGCTGGAAAACAGAATACGCCGCAGGGAAGATCTGAAGCAGATGTGCTTGTTCATAGTGACGGTAGTTTAGAAGTAAGAATAAGCTGCGATGAGAACGGTATGGGCGCTGAGACAGCGATGTCACAAATTGTTGCTCATGAGTTCGAGGTGCCTATTGAACGGGTTAAGGTTGTTCGCGGAAAGACTGCTCAAACGCCATACGATATGTTTTCCTCTTCAAGCCGTTCTACATATACAACAGGCAATGCTGTCAGGATGGCTTGCATCGATGCGAAAAATCAGTTGCGTATAGCGGCGGCGGAAATGGCTGGCGTTGTGCCGGATCGCGTTGATATACTTCAAGGGAGGGCAGATATTGCCGGCGGAACTATAGAGTCAATTAATATTGAAGATTTATTTTATACATTTTCAATGTTTGAGCCTCAACAAAACAGACGCCTTAGGAAAGGAAGTCCGGTTATTGGTCATGGAGTTTTTGCCCCTGCACCAGCGGTAAAATGGGACCCTATGGTTGGGCATACGCCTCGTATGTGGAACTGGTATCAATACAATGCCTGCGGAGCAGAGGTAGCGGTTAATATGGAAACAGGGCAGACAAAGATAATGCGAATTGTATCGGCCTGTGATATGGGATTCCCTATTAATCCGCAAATGTGTGAAGCACAAGCCCATGGAGGGCTAACTATGGCCTCTTCTTTTGCACGAAATGAAGAATATCTTTATAACAAAAACGGACAGATTATCAACGGGAACTTCGCGGACTATCGCCTATCAACAATACTTGACATGCCTCCCAATAAGGATGTCGGGTGTGTATTATGCCCGGATCCATTACCAGACGGCCCGTATGGCGCCAAAGGGATTGCAGAGTCGGTGACATGCCCAGTAGCACCGGCGATTGCTGAGGCCATATATAATGCTGCTGGGATTCGGCCGAAAACATTACCTATGTCGGCTGAGAGGCTATTAAATATGATTGAGACGGTGAGGAATGAAGATGATTGAGCAGGCGAGTTCAGCAAACAGGAAAATTACTTTAGATATCAATGTAAACGGAAAGGATTATACCATTTGGGTCGAACCTTGCAGAACGTTGCTTGATGTGCTGCGCAATGAATTTCATCTTATGGGTACCAAACAGGGATGTGATGATGCCAACTGCGGAGCATGTACAGTGATTATGGACGGAAAGGCAATAAAGAGCTGCATAACACTTATTGGCCAGGCAAGTGGCAAAAGTATATTGACTATTGAGGGATTAAGTACTATCGAAGACGGAGAAAAGAAGTTGCATCCTATTCAGGAAGCATTTATAGAACACGGCGCTATACAATGTGGTTTTTGTACGCCGGGAATGGTTATGGCAGCAAAGGCTTTGCTTGATGAAAATCCAGATGCGACAGAGGAGGATATACGTGAAGGACTCCATGGTAATATGTGTCGCTGCACAGGGTATGTCAAGATAGTAGAAGCTGTCGAGGCTGCGAGGGATAGCTTAAAGGGGGCTGCGCAATAATGTTTAGCGATTATTATATTCCTAAAACGATTAAAGACAGTTTGGAAGCAGCTAAAGAATATGGAGAAGAAGCATGCTACCTTGCCGGTGGAACAGATCTTGTTTTAAAGATGCGTATGAGCAGAATTTCACCCAAAGCGGTTATTGACCTTTCACATATTGATGAGTTAGCAAAAATAAAGCAAACAGACAGTGAAATACTATTGGGCGCCATGGTGCGATTGACTGATATATCAAAACTTTCACTTAGCTTGAATGCAGTCGATGTCGTATGCCGTGCAGCCAGTCATGTTTCCAGTATACAAGTCAGGAATATGGCGACTTTAGGCGGGAACACTTGCAATGCGTCTCCTAGCGCAGATACGGTACCCGCGTTAATTGTACTAGATGCACAGGCTTGCATAGCGGGTTTTTCGGGAGTTCGACGTGTTGAACAAGAAGACTTTTTTATTGGCCCCGGTAAAACACAGTTGAAAGAGGGAGAGTTATTAACATCGTTTGCTATACCAATTGATAACAAGGATAAATCTGCTGCCGATTATCAGAAGTTTACGATAAGAGGAGATTCGGATATAGCCATAATTGGAGTGGCGGCAAAACTTAATATTGATAGCGAAGGCATCATCACAAAGGCGAGGGTCGCCCTTGGTGCAGTTGCACCAACACCTATACGCGCGAAGAACGCCGAGAGGCTTCTTATTGGGCAGAAACCAGATAAAAAATTAATATCGGAGGCGGCTCAGTTAGCGGCTAAGGAGGCTAAGCCGATAGATGACCAGCGTGCATCCAAAGAATATCGTATAAAGATGGTGCGTGCAAATACGGCCTTGGCTCTTGAAAATTGTTTGAAACGCATGCACATAGCGGTAAGTTAGTCAATTACACAAAAGAGAAAAACAAACCAGCAAAAGTATAAATAAAGGACGGTACAGTCATGAATAATATCAGATCCAAAAAGATTGGCATAATCGGTTCTGGCTCAATTGGAATAAGTTTAGCAGCAATGTTTACGGGAAACGGATATGAAACAACTGTTTTGACCTTAGGGCCAAAGTTTACAGAGCAGGCAAAGGAATGTTACAGCAACATATATAGTGTTTTGATAAAAAGAAAGCTGATTACTATGCAACAGGCAGACAGCAGTATAAAACGGCTCAAATATTCTGAAAACTACGAGAATTTTTCGGATATTAATATCATATTTGAATGTGCAATCGAGAATATTGAGGTTAAGTATCAGATATACAGGAAGCTTGAAGAGTATTGTAGGCAACTTGAGGCTATGGCTTCAACGACTTCGGCACTGGCCGCAGATGATTTGGCAGAAGGTCTCGATAAATTAAAGGACAAGATGGTAGTTGCCCATCCGTTTAATCCGCCCCACTTGGTGCCTTTTGTTGAAATAGTAAAAAGCAACGCAACAAGTGAAAAAGCAGGAAAAATGATTTCGGATGTACTTGAATCGTGCGGCAGGAAAGTTGTTATTATGAAAAAAGGTGCTCCCGGATTTATTGCAAATCGGTTGCAGCATGCGTTGCTTCGTGAGGCGTTTTATATGGTTGAGCAGGGATATGCAACGCCTAGAGATATTGACAAGGCATTAATGTACAGTTTTATGCCAAGATACACAACGGTTGGTTTATTTGAGCATCAAGATGCAGCAGGGTTAGACATGGTTAAAAATATTGAAGACTATCTATTTCCGGATTTAAGCAATGCAAAAGAATCACCAGATTATGTAAGTTTGCTCTGTAAGGACGGGCATCTTGGACAGAAAACAGGAGAAGGAATATACAAGTGGTCAAAACAAGATAAAGAGGATTTTTTAAGACGCGCAGCAGAGCCGTATTGGAAATACTTTAACTGGAATTTTCCTGATACAGAGATATAAAAGCGTATTTGACAACGAAAAAAATTACTCGGGTGAGACTTGATGCTAAAGTCAAAAAAAATGTGGATACTCAGTATAGGGTTACCAATCATATTCTTTTTCATGGCGTTGAATTTTGGGCGTTATCCTATATCATTAAATCAAGTTTGGGGCGCTTTAACTTCACCTGAAAATATATCGAGCGATGTCTGCAATGTTTTTTGGAGCATAAGGTTTCCCAGAGTTTTGCTTGCTCTTCTGTGCGGTGGCGCATTAAGCGTGAGTGGTGCTGTATTTCAGGGAATTTTCCGTAACCCGTTAGCGTCACCGGATATTGTGGGCGTTTCTTCAGGGGCATCATTTGGTGCATCTATTGCTATAATCATGTTTAATGCTAGCGCCTTTTTAACAGAACTGTTTGCCTTTTTGTTTGGTATAGGGACTTTTTTTCTAATAATGCAGTTTTCATCTTGGTCACGATTAAAAGGAATAACGGGTATTATTTTAATGGGAATTATTTTGAATGCGCTTTTGCAGTCGGGTGTTACATTTTTGAAGTATACTGCGGACCCAACCAGGCAACTGCCAGCCCTTGAGTTCTGGCTTATGGGTAGCTTGAATACCGCGACGTGGCAGAAGTTATTTGTTTTCTTACCTGTTTGTATTGTGTGTATATCAGGCGTTATGCTGCTGCGGTGGCAAGTTAATATGCTTTCTATGGGTGATCAAGAGGCCTTGGCATTGGGCGTAAGGGTAAAGATTGTCCGAGCTTTAATCGTTGGAGCATCTTCGGTTTTGGTTGCACTCGTTGTTTCCATGTTTGGCATAATAGGGTGGATCGGGCTGATTGCCCCTCATGCTGTTCGGTTAATTTATGGAGATAATAACCAGCATATTATACCCTTATCATTTTCTGCGGGCGCCGTTTTTTTATTAATTGCAGATACAATGTCGCGTTCAATTGTTTCGTCAGAACTGCCAATTAGCATTGTTACTGCACTGATAGGAGCTCCTTTTCTAGCTTACATATTATTAAAAAAAGGAGTGCGCACATGGAAGTAGCGCTAAAAGTTAAAAATTTAACTATAAACTATGGAAGCAATAATGTATTGCAGGATGCAACATTTATTTTGCCTAAAGGCGGGCTAAACGTGCTAATGGGCATGAACGGTTCTGGAAAGACAACGCTCTTGAGGGCAATATGCGGTAACATAAAGCCGGCTAAAGGTGAGATCATGCTTTTTGATAAGCCTCAGAGCAGCATGAAACGTGCGCAACTGGGGAAAACGGTATCATATATACCGCAAACACATACTCCAATTTTTAGATACACGGTTTTAGATTTTGTACTAATGGGCGCAGCTGCTAGTAAAAATATTTTTCAGCAGCCAACAAAAAACGAAAAAAATAATGCGATAGAAATTATCAATCAGCTTTCACTACAAAAATATACTCAAACAGATTATAGCACACTTTCGGGAGGAGAAAGACAGTTAACGCTTATCGCAAGAGGCTTGATGCAATCGGCTCCGCTTTTATTGCTGGACGAACCAGTGGCGAGCCTAGATTTTATAAACCAGCATAGTATTATGAAAGTTCTAAAAAAGCTTTCAGAACAATCAGCAACAATTTTTACTGCACTGCACGACCCTAATCTTGCTCTCAATTACGCAGACAGGATAATATTTTTGAATAATAAAAGTGTTACGGCCGTGTTATCCAGAGGAAAAACAAGCTGTTTTGTATCGGAGTTTGAAAAAGTATTAAATAGTATATACAAAGGTATACAGATTTCTAACCACAGACATTTCGAGGTGGTTGTATGAAGATATCATCAATAGTAATGGCTTCTGGATTTTCAAGAAGGGCTGGAAACAACAAACTGTTATGCAAACTAGGGCAGAAAAAAGTTATAGAACATGTATTTTACACGATTAAACGATGCAACTTTTATGAAAATATTGTGGTTACACAATTTGCCGAAATTTTTAAAATAGCTATTAGATACGGTTTTAAAGTAGTTAATAACCCACAACCTCAAAAAGGGCAGAGCATGTCATTAAAATTAGGTGTACGTGAAACAGCGGATACGCAGGCGTATGCATTATTTCTTGGCGACCAACCGTTTATCAGTTATCAGACGCTTCAAAAAGCAAAAAATAAGCTAATAGAAAACCCTAGCTGTATAGTTGCTACAAAAAATGAAAATAAAATCGGTCCTCCGGTGTTTATTCCTGCGCTTTTTCGGGAACAGCTTCTAGCAGTATCAGGGGACAAAGGTGCGCGCGGTGTTCTAACTCAGAATACCGGGCGAATTTTAACGATAAACTGTCACAATCCAATGGAGATGTTTGACTTAGATGACCAATCAGATATGAGCATTGCTCATAATTATATTATTAAAAAAGGAGGTTGATTGGAATGAAAAAGATTGTTTTATTATTACTTACATTAACGATTATGCTAAGCTTTTATGGTTGCACAGGTGTGGAAACGAGTGAAAACCAAAATATAATCGTCGACTCAATGGGAAGGGAGGTTGTAGTGCCAGACAAGCCTCAAAAGCTTGTGTCGGGATATTATATATCAACATATACATTAATAAATTTAGGTTTACAGGATTATATAGTGGGTGTCGAATCTAAAGCGGAAACACGTTCTGTTTATAAGATGTTTGCGCCACGTCTTATTCAAGCTCCAGATGTGGGTTCTGCTAAAGCCGTAAATACTGAAACTATTATATCACTTGACCCAGACTTAGTTATACTTCCTTTTCATCAGATTGAGACCGCGGACATGCTTGAGCAGATGGGGATACCGGTAATTGTGGTCCGACCGGAATCGATCGACGATTTTCTATATGTGCTTGATATTTTAGGAGAGTCAACAAATACATCCGACAAGGCGAAGTCTCTTAAAGATTGGTTCTGCAATGCTTGGAATAATCTAGAACAAAGGACAAGGGATCTTGAAAAAAAGAAGGTATATATGTGTTCGCCGTCAGAGCCGCTGAACGCACTTACACCACAGATGTTTCAATCTGAAATTATTAAAGCAGCCGGTGGCGAGTTGGTTACGCAAGATATCGAGGGCAGTTATTGGGTAAAAATATCTATGGAGCAGCTGTATAATTATAAACCCGAATATATGTTTATATCATCGAACAGCAGCATAGCTCCAGAAGACCTTCTTGAGGAATCAAATTGGAGTAGATTAACGACGAACATATATAGTATGCCCAGCAAGGTTGAAGGCTGGGACAATCCAACGTTAAGCTCTGTATTATGTGCTTATTATGTAGCAGCAAAGATTCATCCTGATGTGGTCTCGCTTGATGAAGTTGATAGCCTAGCCAAAGAGTTTTACAGTTTAGCTTATGATGCCGAAAATATTACCTCAGATCAGTTATCTATTGAATGATGTATGAGCATAACAACATCTTTTTTACGGGTGAAAGAGGTATTGGGAAAAGCTATGCTGTAAATAAAGTTATTGGGGTGCTTGGAGTTGATGCATCTGGGTTTAAGACAAAAAAGGTTTGTGTAAATTCAATATTATCTAAAGTATATGTATGCGACTTAACCTATAAAAGCAAACCTAATTGTGTTGCAGAAATTGTTAATGAAAAACCTGTATGTATAAGGACAAATATATTTAATAAAGAAGGTGTTCGGTGCTTAAAAGAAGTGAAAAATATAATTGTAATGGATGAACTCGGGTTTTTGGAGAAAAATGCAGATAGGTTTAGAAAAGCAGTTTTGACTTGCCTTATATCGGATATACCTGTTTTAGGTGTATTGCACTGCGATAAAAGAGCACCTTGGGTGATCAAAGCTGTAAAGGACCATGCAAAAGTGATTAAACTTGATGGTAAAAACAACAATGCAATGATTGAATTTGCCATACAATATTTTAATAAATATTTTCATAAAGCAGGCTCTGCTGATTTACACATACATATACAGACCTAGGAGCATGTTAGAATTTTAGACAATTTGCAAAGATAGAGAGAGAAAGAATGAGTCGGAGGAGTGAAATAGGTTAAATAAGGAAGAAATATTATTAGGAAGAATTCTTACTGTACAACTGGCGGCAAAAATAGCTGATGGGGACAAGCAAAATCCGCCACGATTGAATAGGGGAACAGAGACCTAAAAAAGCAGCTTGCCGAGGCGAGAATGGAGCGTAACATGCCGCGAACCCTAGCCCATTTGTGCAGAGACGCAAACAGCATTATTCAATCCGTTGGACAGCAGCGCACACAGCTCAGTATCCGATAGAAACAGAGCGGCGGAGATGTTGACTTCAGCGCTGAAGACCACATCCTGTTGCTTTGCTTTAACAGCGAAAGAAGACAGAATAAGATTGACAGGCATTGATCTTGCAATACCGTTCCGGTACAATCTTGTCTATATCGGATTCCGCCTGCCGTATGCAGTCGCTTGCCATGGAAATCTCGCCGACTTCAAGATAGCTCTTGAGGAGAGAGGTGATGGCGCATGTCATGGGGGCAAACCGAGGTCTGCTGCTGAACCTAGTATTACGGGCATGAAAAATACGAAGAGATTCTCGATAAATACAAACTAGTCTCTAAACTGCGAAGGAGTTATACCGCAGCTATTTTTAAAGCACTTGCTAAAATAAAATTGGTCCATAAAGCCCGCCTTCTCTGCAATTTCCTTTATTGTAAGATCAGTATCCAACAGCAATTGTTTTGCTATCATAATACGGTAATCTATAAGGTATTTTATTGGGGTTGTACCGGTATAATCTTTAAAAATTTTTGTCAGATATGATGCTGAAAAGTTATATTCCGAAGCAATCTGAGTAAAATTGATGTATTCTGCGTAATTTATTTGAAGGTACTGCACAACGCTCTTAACAATGTCTTCTGTAATTGTATCTCGCTGCGTATTCAGCAGTGCTTGTTCAGACAAAAGCTCATCCTTTATTTTTCTTAGTGTCTTTGACAACTCAAATTTGTTTATTGGTTTTAACAGATAGTCGAAAACTTTAAATTTTATCGCTGTTTTAGCATAGTCAAACTCATTATAACCGCTTATTACCACGCAGCGAACAAGCGGGTTGTTGTTATGAACGTTTTCAATCAGGGCAAGGCCGTTCATAAGCGGCATTTTAATATCGGTGAACATGACATGAGGGTTATATTGCTCTACCGCCTTAAGTGCAGAAGCCCCGTCATAACAGATCGAAACGACCTCAAAAGCAGGATCACAGGAGGATATATTTTTAGCTATATTATTTGATATTAGCTTCTCATCGTCTACAACAACTACCCGAAAAACATTACTTGCCATAGGGACCTCCGATTGTTATGCTTGCACCACCGTTCTTTCTGTTTTTTATTGAAAATACAATATCGTTTCCATATAAAATTTTAAAACGTAAATAAATATTTAAAAGCCCCATACCTTTTATTTCTAATGAAGGGAGCATCCCTGTTGTGTCTATCTCTTCCATCTTTTTGTTAATTACGGACAAGGACTGCGGGCTAAAGCCAGGTCCATTGTCCGTTACGGTAATAAGATACTTACCGTTGCGGATACTGCCCTTAATGTTAATATGATAGGGCGGAAGTTCTGTCGTACAGAACTTAACAGAATTCTCGACAAGCGGTTGTATACACAGTTTAGGAACTTTAATGCTGTTCATGTTCTCAGGGATGTTGATTGTATAAAACAAGTCGTTATTATACCTGATCATCATGCAGCAAAGAAAATCCTTTGTATACGTTATTTCGTCTTCAAGCGAGACGGTTGCTTCAGTATCAGAAGATATATACCTTAATATATTCGACATTGACTGACACATGATTACTATTTCTTTATCCATATTTGCATCAGCCATACTCTGTATAGTCTGAAGACTGTTGAACAAGAAATGAGGATTCATTTGAGATTGCAGAGCAATCATTTTTGACTGCATCTCCTGATTTTTTAACAACAACTGCTTATTCAGACTGTCGACGAGCTTGTGTTGCATATCAATAAAACTGTTATACAGAACGTTTAATTCGATAGTTTTTGTATGTAGATTTGACTTGTTCATATAACCATCAAGGTTTATATGCTGTATTTCATGATAAATGCGATCTATTGGTACGGTTATTCGGTTCGCGGCGAAGTATGACAAGAAAAACGCAAGAACCAGAGAAATAACGGTTATAAGAACAATGCCCAATATATAGCTATTTGTTGGCATGAACAGCGCATTTTCATTGATTACTATAGCCGTTAAAACACAATCATTTGATTTAGTGAATGTTACATAACTGTTAGATTTACCGGACGTGATACTGACAAATTCACTTGTTGAATCTGACTTGCTGATTTGTTCAAATATAGACTGGTATGTATCTGTGTTCAGATTATCAGGGTAAATTACTCTGCCGCCACCATCAAAAACTATTACTTGTTCGCCATAAACATTTTTATAGGATACAACCTGGGAGAGAACCTGTTTGACAGATTTTTTTACTTCTATATAGCCCTGAACATTATTATACACGTCATAGTATTTCCGGGATAATGAAATGAATAACTTTCCGTATTTATCCGTGGTGTATCTGGATATATAAGGGTCCTCGCCCTCAAATGAGAGCACTCTGCTGCCGTTATTTCTTTTTGCCGCTTCATACCAAGGCATTTGTTCGACCGGATAATTATAGGTATTATTGTACAAGCCTGATGCAATCACGGTACCTATTCTTGAATACAGGTTTGCTTGGTCAACAAGCCTGTTAGGCCCTATGCTGTTGCCCATAAGCTCGTTTAACGCTTTCAGTTTCTCATAATCGTTCTGGTTGCCCAAATATTCACTATATGCATCTCTGATCAAATAAGAATATGCAATATTTAAAGAAACCAAGTTCATTTGCCTGATTTCCCTTTCCATTGATTCATTAAGAGAAACACAATTCTGTCTTAAAGTCTCAAACGTTCTTGAGTTAATTTTCTGTGATTCTGTAGTAATCAAATAAGTTGACATAATAAGAAACGGAATTAGTATTATCAAAGAATATGTCACTATCAAATTGAATTTAATAGTATGTTTAAACATATTAACCTCGCTGAACAGAAAGTGAAAAATATACATAGAACCCACACGAATAATACATTCCCTATATATGGGCATCTATATATAATTTATTTAGACTGGCAAAATGATTATATACTATCTGAAAAAAATATTCAATGGGGACTGTAAAGTAAAAATGAAAGATTAGATGACTCAAACATATAAATGCTACGAAAGGAGCAACTTTCAGCCCCAAAAGGATTATAAAAGCAATCTGATTTTGGTAAAGGGTAAAAATGAACACGCTAAAGCGTGCCCTTGACAAAAATCAGAAAGCTTTGAAAGGGTGGCGAAGGGCTGAAAGTTAAGCCGTGATTAGGCTACGAGGTAATACTTGCGTTTCTGCCTTTCAGACAGACTAAGCCCTGCAACCTGAGCCGGAGTCATATCATTCAAGGAAGAATGAGGACGAACGAAATTGTAGAAGAAGACGAACATGGCAATAAGGTTGTTGGCAGACTCAAAAGAATTAAAACCCTGCTTGGTCTTGTACCAGGCCTTGAACTGTTTGTGAAACGCCTCGATGAGGTTGTTGGAGATATCGTCTTTGAAAGACTGGACGCGGATATGAGTGGTGCCGAACACGGCTTTTACAGGCTGTTTGTAAGCGGAATAACGATCAGAGACGATGGAGTTAGGTTTGCCAAGATGTTTGACTGAGCTGAGCAGCGAGAAGGCCTGAGGTGAGTTTCGTCGGGGTGACAAGTGAAAACCAAGGACAAAACGGGTCTCTGAATCGACAATAAACCAGATATAGTGCTTGACGCCGCAGATTTTAACAACAGTTTCGTCGGCATGCCATTCATCGGAATTGAAGTCGAGAGCAGGTATTAGCTCAAGCGCGATGTTATGAAACAAAGGCGCGAATCGTCTGCACCAGTTAGAAATGGTGGTATGTGAAATATTGATGTTATGCAACAGACGAAGAATCAGGGCAATCTTTCTAAACGAGTTATTGCCGATGTAGAACATAGTTAATGATGTGATGATGAGAAAAACAGGATAGCGCATCCGTTTAAAATCCGTTTTTCCGACAAGTTTGCTCATAGAAGGCGGTAATATGGCAGACGGTTTATGGGCAAAGAACGAGTGGCAACACTTCTTATCACCACATCGGAAGTTTGAGTAGTGCTCATAATCGTGGTGGAGGAAAGAGGCTTTACCACATAAGGGGCAGCGAGGATAGTTTTTCACTGATCGTGAACTGGGATGATCAGGTGCAAACTGATGAGAGCAATTACGGCAAAGGTACTTTTGAAAACCTAAATTATCTTTACCGTAACGATAAAAGTTGTGAGAATTGTTGCACTTTGGGCAACGAAACTGGTACAATTTCTGCATTGAGATTCTGTATCCTTTCGGGAGATATTTGTTTTTCAGCAGAAACATTGTATCAGAAAGGCTTACAGGGTCTCAATTTTCATTTAACTTTACAAAACGTACAAAGGGAGAAGGAGATAAAAAATGGCTGGAGAGAGAGCCACAAAAATGCTTA
>CAZSMH010000008.1:0-39117 GCA_964607965.1 uncultured Christensenellaceae bacterium | reverse complement strand
CATAGCTATTATATATTAAACAATAACGATTGCACAATGAAAAAACTTTATATCAAAAAAGCGCCGGATGAACCGAACGCTTTTTCCATTCCATATCCCCGTATTATTTTTTAATTTGGAAATATCGATAATATTATCAGGGTGTTATTTACCTGCCATCTGGCGCTCAACCTGTTCAATCATGCGTTTTACCATATAGCCGCCGACATAGCCCGCTTCTTTTGAAGTTAAGTCGCCATTATAGCCCTGCTTTAAGTTGACGCCGATCTCATTGGCTATTTCATACTTCATATTCTGAAGATTCATTATTTATATCCTCCGTTTCTGTCTGTTTTTGTCAACATTGTTACAGGCGTTTTATTTAGAGCCTTTCGCCTGGTTGATCATTCTTTTGACCATCTCACCGCCTACCGAACCATTCTGTTTTGCGGTCAAATCTCCGTTATAGCCCTGTTTTAGGTTTACACCAAGCTCGTTTGCTATTTCGAACTTCATCTGATTCAAACCATTTTTTGCTTCTGGTACAATAGTCCTGTTTCTAGCCATAATTTTCACCTCCTTAAATGTTGTTACCTTCGCTAAATATAATTTGCCCAATAAATTAAAATATACGCTGGTAATAATATTGAGGAGTGGCAAAATTAATTAATCGTTGTTTTATCGAATCTTTTTGAAAACCGTGCTTTGGCATAATATGATAAATTATTGTATAAATCCGGTTTGGCAAAAATTAATTGTTTCGCTATTATTCGCGTTTTTTCAAGCAATTTAAAGTCTTTCATCAATCCTGTCATATATATATCGCTTCCTCCGCTTTGCCGGCCACCAAGGAATTGACCTGGTCCTCTAAGGCGCAGGTCTTCTTCCGCAATTACAAAACCGTTGTTAGTTTTGCACAAAATTTTAAGACGCTCATTGTCTTTTTTTTCAGACATTAAAAAACAATATGAAGTCGAATCCCCGCGTCCGACGCGTCCGCGAAGCTGATGCAGCGAAGCTAATCCGAAACGTTCTGCGTTTTCAATCACCATTATCGTTGCATTTGGTACATCAACGCCAACTTCTATAACGGTTGTTGATACCAGTATTTTGTATTTCTTTTCTCTGAACTTTTTCAGAACGTCGCTTTTATCTTTTGAATCCATTCTGCCGTGCAGAAGTAAAACTCCATATTTGTCAAAACGCTTTGAAAGGTATTCAAAAACCTGCAGAGAAGAACGTATGTCTATATCATCGTTATCTTCAACAAGCGGACACACTACAAACACACAAGCGCCTTTTGATATTTCTTTTTCTATGTACTGATACATTGCTTCGCGTTTTTCTTCCGGCACACAGAATGTTTTTACCGGTTTACGCCCGGGCGGCATTTCATCAATAACTGAAAGATTGGTTTCTCCATAAAGTATAAGCGCAAGCGTACGTGGTATTGGTGTTGCAGTCATAATAAGAGTATGAGGTGCAGCCGATTTTGATTCTAGCGCCGCCCGCTGTGAAACGCCGAAACGGTGCTGCTCATCAGTTATAACAAGGCCAAGGCGTGCAAACTGCACATTATCGTAAAGCAGTGCATGCGTGCCTATGATTATATCAGCTAGTCCGGCCGCTATGTTTTCAAACTTTATTTTTCGCTGCGAAGCCGTCATGCCTCCGGTGATAAGCTCAATGTTTATATTCATATCAAAAAAGATACGCTGAGCGGAAGCAAAGTGCTGCTCTGCAAGCACCTCGGTGGGTGCCATAAACGCACATTGGTATCCGCTTTGAACGCATATATGCATAGCAAACAAAGCCGCAGCTGTTTTGCCGCTGCCTACGTCTCCCTGAACAAGCCTGTTCATAGGCGTCGTGTTTTGCAAATCCGATTCAATCTCCCGCATAACGCGCAGCTGTGCAGCAGTAGGAGAAAACTTAAGTCTATCAAAAAATATGTTTTTCATCTCTTGATCGCATTTTAAAACATTTGCGTTTGCAAAAGAACGCTCCTTTTCATTAAGAGCTATTCCAAACAGCAAAAGCTCCTCGAACATTATACGTCTTCTTGCAGATTCAAGCGCTTTATATGTTTTTGGAAAATGAATATTTAAAAGCGCGCTTTTTATATCCAAAAGGCTGTGTTCTTCTCTGAATGCATCCGGAAATACTTCTGTTATGTTCTGCACAAATGCCAGCGCTGATTTTACTGCCAGCCTCATGCTTTTTTGTGACAACCCTGCAGTCAGAGAATAAACAGGAAGCAGACATTCAGTTCCGGGCGGCTTTTTTGACAATGACGGGTTCGTAAACGAAAGCCGGTTTGAAAAACGATGTATTTTGCCTGATAAATAAACCTTTTCACCCATTTTTATCATTCTGCAGACGTATGGCTGATTAAAAAAAACAGCCTCTATACTGCCTGTTTCGTCGCAAATCGAAAATGCAGTCATATTGAGGCCTTTTCTTATTCTTTTAACCTTTGGTTCTTTTGATACATGCCCGGCTGCCGTATAAAAGCCGTCTTCCTTCAAATCAGCAATACTGCAGAACCGCCCGGGCTCCTCATAATACCGCGGCAGGTAATACAGAATATCACCAACAGTTTTTATGTTCAACTTTAGGAGCAGCCGTGCCTTTTTCTCGCCAATGCCTTTGACGCTGCTTACCGGCAAATTCATTATTCTACGGCAAATACGAACGGATATACCGGCTGTCCGCCGAACTGCAATTCAACATCATAGTAGGTATATTTTTTTTCTATAAAGCTGCTCATCTGACTTGCCAAATCTTCTGTCACATCTTCGCCGTAAAATATAGTAATTATACTGTCGTTGTCTTCATCTACCATTCCGGAAAGCAGCTTTTCGCATGTTTCGAACATATCTCCTGAATGGCATGTAATATCGCCGTCCAGTATTCCTATTATTTCGCCTTTTTTAATTGTGTGACCGTTTATTTTTGACTCGCGCACCGCATGTGTAACCTGGCCGGTCTTAACGGAATTTATCGCTTTTTCCATGCGTTCCGTATTTTCTTCAAAATCAAGGTCGGGGTTGTACGCAAGGACGCCGCTGATGCCTTGCGGTATAGACCGCGATGGTATTACCTGCACGTTTTTATCTGAAAAGCGAGCAGCCTGCTCGGCAGCAAGTATTATGTTTTTATTATTGGGAAAAACAAACACGTTATCAGACGGAGCTCTTTCTATTGCATTGCTTATGGTTTCAGCCGATGGATTCATGGTCTGTCCGCCTTCTACTATTTCATCCACCATAAATTCTTTAAATATATTAATTATTCCCTCGCCAGCCGCAACACTTACCATTGCCATTTTCTTTTTTTCCGTTCGGTCTTGCGGATCAGCCTCTCCAAGCTCAGTGTGCTGTTCGCGCATATTGTCAATTTTAATTCTGGAAAGCTCTCCAAAGCGCAATGCAAATTGCAGAGCCTTACCGGGCACGTTGGTATGAACATGTGTTTTTACCAGCTGTAAATCGCCTACAACGAGCACACAGTCGCCTATCTTCATAAGCTTTTCACGGTAACGGTCAATATCGTCCTGTGTTACAGATTCGTGCAGATTTTTTATAAAAAACTCGGTACAATAGCCAAATTCAAGCTCTTGATCGCCTGTGACAGCGGAAAAATCCACAGTGCTTTCAGGTTCAAAAACAATGCTGTCCGTTATGGCTTCACCGTCAAGCGCCATTTTAAACCCTCTGTATATAATAAGGAGCCCTTTTCCGCCGGCGTCCACTACGCCTGCTTCCTTAAGTACAGGCAGCATATCAGGAGTCTTGCGCAAAGTCTGCGCTCCCTGTTCCAGCACAGTGTCCAGCACCATATAAATATTATCTCCGCGCGCCGCGTTCCTAAGCGCCGTTTTTGCCATGTCTTTGGCAACAGTTAGAATAGTGCCTTCCTTTGGCTTCATAACTGCCTTGTAAGCCGCGTCAACTCCGTCTTGCATCGCCCGCGCAAAATCAGCCGGAGTTGCCGATTCAAGACCCTGGAGTCCTTTGGAAAGTCCTCTAAAAAGCTGTGAAAGAATAACACCCGAATTTCCGCGTGCGCCCTTAAGAGCGCCCAAAGAAAGAGCGTCGCCAATATTGCATATTTTAGAAGTGTCCGCAGTTTTTACTTCCTTTACCGCCGACATCATAGTCAGGGACATATTTGTGCCTGTGTCCCCGTCGGGAACCGGAAAAACATTGAGAGCATTAAGGCCCTTTTTATTCTGCTCAAGTAAAGCAGCCGCCGAAAATATCATGTCCTTGAGCAGCTCGCCAGTCAGCTTTTCTTGCATAGATTATCCCCCTACACCCGAATGCCGTTAACTGTTACATTTACCTTGTCAACATTCAGCCCGGTTATTTTTTCAACTTTATACTTTACAGTGTCTATTACATTAGCCGCAACGGCTGCTATTGATACACCGTATTCCACAATAACAAAAAGATGTATAAGAACAGCACCGTTTTCAGTAGTAATTTTAACGCCTTTGTTAAGGTTTTCGCCTTTTAACAGTTCAACAATGCCGTCCATGGCCTTTTGAGAAGCCATTCCTACGATGCCGTAACAGTCCATAGAAGCCAACCCGGCCAAATTAGACAGAAATTCGTCAGAATAATCAATTTTTCCGTATGAGTTCTGCTGTATAACAGCCATCTTAAGAAAGCCTCCTCTTGCCGTTATTATTACTTTCGGGAAATCACCCGGCGAAATTAATCTACCCTGTTTTTGCTTATGCGTCAAGCCTTTTAAAAAAATGCAACGAAATTTTAAGATTTAAACTTGCAAAACATGGGCACTAATGATAAAATACCAGTCGGCGATTTTCAAAAAAAGAGAGGGTTTAAACGTGGCAAAGTTTTGTGATATATGCAAAAAAGGCAAAATTACAGGTAATACAGTAAGCCATTCCAACAGAAAAGCAAGGAGAACATGGTCTCCTAATGTACAGCGTGTGCGCGCTGTTATAGACGGTTCTCCAAAAAGAGTATACGTCTGTACAAGGTGTCTGCGTTCGGGCAAAATATCCCGCGTATAATTAATTACTGCAGAACTTCCTAAATATTTTTTGGCGTATTATGCCCGAAGGAATGCCCTCCGGGCATTTATGTAATACTATTTGAAGAGCTTCTTTAGTATTCCGCGCAGACACCGCGGCGCTTTGATACAATATATTTTCATTGTAAACACCTCCGGGACATATTAATACTTTTTAAAAAGAATAAAACAACCTATACATACTAAAAACGCTCCTATAACTGCGAGCCAAACCCAAAGCGGAGTGAAACAAATCAGCAGTATAATACCAATAAATATTAACGCACAGGCAATGATACGGCGTAAAAAGCAATTAGCGCAAAACAAGCTATTCCCCCCCTGTAGCAGCAAATATCGGTCTGCTTTATCATACGATTGACAACCGCTTAATGTTACGCTTTGCCGAAAATCTTTGCTACCAGCGCAAAACCGCCTGACACTGAAAGGTGAACGGGGCTTTTTATTATTACGTTGCTTATACCTCGGGAAGAACCTAAACAAAGCTCGAGATTACAAAGGGGATATTTTAAGTTAGTCGCATTAACAGTTATATCGCTGCTGTATGGAATTATTGATATTGTCTGGCCAATATGGCCGCAGAGTTCGTATTCCCCCAAAACAGCGGTAATTTCATTATAGCTGTCAATAATGCGGCAGTCTGCCCCGGCGCGCCGCGCACGCACAAGCATTGACAGGTTAGCCAGAGTGTGATCCTGACGCATACCCGTAGCTCCAAGTATAACGATACTGTCAGCTCCTTTTTCCAGAGCATAGTCTACTGCTGCCTGCGTATCTGTCTCGTTTTTCTCGCAGGGCAGCGTTACCAGTTTTACTCCTCTGTTAGAAAAACGCTCAATAACAGATAAGTCGGCGGAATCAAAATCGCCTACAATCACATGAGGCGATAAGCATATGGTGTCAAACAGTTCCGCAGCCCTGTCTGCGGCAATAATAAGCGATGCCTCTGATATATGCTTCTTAAACAAGCTTGTTTTGGGAGGCGTTCCGCCGGCAACGATAAGGCATTTCATTTTTCGAGCCTTAGCTGCGATATAACTGTTGACATATCTTCGGCGGTAAAAACTGCATTGCCGGCTACTATTACGTTTACGCCCGCGTTTACTGCATCGCGCACGTTATGAGGGCCAAGCCCGCCGTCCATCTCTATATCAATATCAAGAGAACGCTCGTCTATCATTTTCTTGAGGCTTTTTGCTTTATCAAGAACATAAGGTATAAAGCTTTGGCCTCCGAATCCGGGGTTGACTGACATAAGAAGCACCATATCAGTTTTCTCAAGTATGTTCTCCAGCATGCAAAGCGGCGTATGCGGATTAAGCGCTATTCCGCATTTTTTACCGTTGTCTCGTATCTGCTGAATTGTTCTGTCAAGGTGAACGCACGCTTCTGCCTGAACAGTAATTATATCCGCACCGGCCTTTGCAAACTCATCAACAAAACGCTCGGGTGCGTTGACCATTAGATGAACGTCAAGCATAAGGCTGGTATGCTGCCGAATATCATGCACCATTTTCTGCCCGAAAGTGATATTTGGCACAAACATCCCGTCCATTACGTCACAGTGTATATAATCAGCCCCGGCCTCCTGCAGTGTTTTTACGGCTTCGTATATTTTTGTAAAGTCGGCAGATAGTATTGACGGCGCTACTTTAATCATATTTTTTTGCCCTCCTGTCTTTTAATTCGTTAAGTATATTTATATAACGCTGATAGCGTTTTTCGCTTATATCGCCTCTTTCCACGGCTTTTTTTACTCCGCAGTCCGGTTCTCCGGCATGGAGGCACGATGCAAACCGGCAATCCTTGGCAAAAGAGCGCATGTCATAATACTGACGCCAAAGCTGCTCCGGCTCTATGTCCTTATTATCCAGCAGTGAAAAACCCGGCGTATCGAAAACGCGAAGACCGTCCATTATAATCATCTGAGCATGGCGCGTGGTATGCCTTCCTCTTGCTGTCTTTTTTGAAAGACAGCCGACTTTCATACCTAAAGAGGGAAACAGCGCATTGAGTATAGACGTTTTGCCTGCTGCAGATTGCCCTGCAAAGCAGGTACAATAGTTTTTAAGCCTTTTCTTTAACCTGCAAATCCCAACGCCGGTTGCAGCGGACACGCATAAAACCTCACATGCTTCCCTGTATTCTTTTTTTAGTTCTTCTATAACACTCTTTTCTGCCACATCGCATTTATTGATTACCAGCAAAGGTATTATGTTTGACAGCTGTGCCTCTATTATCTGTTTATCCACCAAAAGCAAGTCTGCTTTTGGTTTTTCTGCGGAAATAACAATTGCCACCATATCGACGTTAGCAACCCTCGGCCTTATTAATTCATTCCTTCGCGGATAAATTTTCTCTATAAAGCCTTTGCCTATATCGTCCTTTGAAAACGAAACCTTATCACCCGGAAGCGGAACCGCACCTTCGTTGCGAAAGCGCCCGCACGCTTTGCATACGCATATATTTCCTTTTGCGTCAAATATATCGTAAAATCCGCTGACACCATTTATTATAATACCTGTATTATTCTTTGTCGGCAAACTCAACCACTTCCTGTGTTATTTGCTCATTATTAACATAAATTTTAACCGTACCTGTGCCTTTAAAAATGCTTGACAGGTTCAGCGTTACCGTTTGCAGCCCCGCTTCGGGCACCGGTATCTCTTGTGCTGCAATATTTACGGTAATATTCTCAATCGGCGTCTCCACAACGGCACGTATTACACACTCTGGCTCGGGTATATCAAGCGTTAACTGCAGCACGGCACTGTAACGCTCTTCCGCAAAAGTACTTATATAAAGAACAACACTGTTTGAAAGCGATGTTTGCATGCCCTGCTGCGGGCTTTGGTTTGTTACCGTTCCGGGCGGCTGAGTACTGTCTTCTTCATATACTAGATAAGATGCAAACCCTTCATCGCCCAGTATTTTTACAGCCTGCTGAACGCGTAAACCTGTCAACTGAGGCATAGCTATCTCCTCAGGCTGTTGTGTTCCCGAGACTACAAGCATAATAGTATCGCCTTTTTCTATAACAGTGTCCGCAAATAAAGATTGTGAAATAACGCTTCCGGAAGGAATATCATCCCTCAGCTCGTATACGACTTCACCCAAAACAAGACCCATATCTTCAATTATATTGATTGCGTCATTAATTGCCAAACCGTATAAATCAGGCATCATCAACGCGACAGGTCCGGATGAAACAACAACGGTTACGGTTTCCCCTTGCGACGCATAGCTTCCGGGCTCCGGAGTCTGCGAAATAATTTTCCCTTCTTTTATCACTTCACTGGGCTCTTCAATTTTTTCAACCGATAACCCCCTGTTAATAAGCATTTTTGATGCATATTCAAAGTCTCTGCCTGCAAAATCCGGAATAAGCAAAGACTGATTAGATGCAGGTGAAAAAAGTTTTATACCAAACACCGTTGATACCGCAATTATACATACCAGAGCTGCAAGAATGCATATCTTAAAAGTTTTGTGCTTTCGATGTTTAACTAAAGGCGCATTATGGCCAGACTGGGCAAGAGCTTTATGCTCCACAAATGTACCGCTAGGATCAGCAAGAGCGCGCAGCAGGTCTTCCTTAAAGGCGTTGGCTGTGCGGTATCTGTCCTTTGGATTTTTGCTTGTCGCTTTAAGCACTATATTATTAATTGCTGCCGAAAGTTCCGGGTTTTTTTCTGCAGGTGCAGTTATCTGTTCGTTTAGATGTTTAAGAGCCACAGAAACGGTCTTTTCGCCGGCGAAAGGAAGCTCACCTGTCAGCATCTCGTACAGCATAATTCCCAATGAATATAGATCGCTGCGGGCGTCAACTTCTTCTCCGCGCGCCTGTTCAGGCGAAATATAATATACCGAACCTATTACCTGATTTTCTTTTTCCTGCGAAACCCCAATGCTTTTGGCAATGCCGAAATCAGTAAGCTTAACATTGTTTTGATTATCAAGCAGTATGTTATGCGGCTTGATGTCGCGGTGTATTATCCCTTTTTTATGCGCGGCGGAAAGAGCGGAGCATATTTGCACAGCGTAACAGATAGCGTCTTTCTCCGGTATAATTTCTTTTTTTTCTATAAGCGCCTTTAGGCAGGAACCGTCAATATAATCCATAACCATGTAATATGTGCCGTCGTCGCAGCCTATATCGCGTACACGCACAATATTTTCATGTTCAAGAGAAAATGTGGCTTGAGCTTCCTTTTTAAAACGCGCAACATACTCGTCGCACGCCGAGAACTTTTCTTTTAGAATCTTAACGGCAACGACTTTTTTGGTTTTTCTGCACAACGCTTTGTATATAAAAGCCATGCCGCCCGAATCAACGTTCTGCATTATCTCGTACCTGCCGCCCAGCACACGTCCTATCATATTCTGCCTCCGTCCATGGCCGCGATAACAACCGTTATGTTGTCGGTACCGCCTCCAATAAGAGCAGCTTCAATCAGCCGTGAAGCGGCAGTATCAAGCCCGCTGCTTAAAATTTTATTAATTTCAAAGTCAGATACAACACCAAACAGACCGTCGGTACAAAGCAGCAAAGCATCGGAATTATCAAGATACGCCGAATATATATCGGTTTCAATGCTGCTGTCAGTACCGATTGCACGCGTGATTATATTCCTCTGTGGATGGCTAAATGCTTCCTGTTTTGAAATTAAGCCTCTGTCAACAAGGCTTTGTACATACGAATGGTCTCGTGTAACTTGGGATAATGCTCCATTGCTGTAATGATAAACGCGCGAATCGCCAACATGCCCTATAATTGCTCTATTGCCGCAGAAAACCGCAAGAGAAGCTGTAGTGCCCATTCCTTGCTTTGAAGCCTCGCAGCGCGACTCTTGCAGTATATTATTGTTTGCAGACGAAAATACCGCCTTTATGTCATCAGGCGTGATATTGTCTTCATTCGATCTAAACAGCATTTCTTTAGCAGTTTCTACAAAAATCCGGCTGGCTGTCTCACCTGCGCGGTGTCCTCCCATGCCGTCCGCAACAAGAACGAAAAACCCGTCTTCATGCTGAGGTATAAAAAAACTGTCTTGATTGCTGCTGCGTACTTTTCCTTTATGAGACTGCGCAAAAAACTTCATTTTCCCTCTTTTTTATATACAAGCTGTCCGCATGCGCCTTTAATATCGCTTCCGAGCGCACGCCTTACCGTTGCGCTTATTCCCGCTTTTTCAAGAGCTTCTGCGAAAGCATGCGTTTCTCTTGCTGACGGCAACTTAAACGTACCGATTGATTTTTCGCTTATATTAAGTGGTATCACATTTACATGGCATGTGAATCCCTTTAATAATCGCACCAGCGCTTCTATATCGTCCTGACCATCGTTAAAGCCTTTAATAAGTGTATATTCTATTATAATGCGCCTGCCCGTATTTTTAAAGTATACTTTTGCAGCTTTAAGAATTTGTTCAATATCATATGCGTTGGCAACAGGCATTATTTTTTTTCTTTTTGTATCCGTTGCGGCATGCAGAGATATACAAAGCGTAATAGGAAGACGTTCCTGTGCAATTTTTAGTATATTCGGCACCAGGCCGCATGTAGAAACAGATATATGCCTTAAACCTATACCAAAATCGTCTGCGAGAATGCGTATAAATTTAAGCGTGTTGTCATAATTATCAAGAGGTTCCCCGCTTCCCATAAGCACCACATTGCTTATGTCCTTGTCAATTTTAGCGGCGATAAACTGGGCGCACATTTCCCCAGCGCTTAAATTACGTTTAAGACCGTTTTTGCCTGAAGCACAGAAAGCACAACCCATGCGGCAGCCGGCCTGTGTTGAAACGCATAAAGTATTGCCGTGATGATACTGCATCAGAACGCACTCTATCAGAATTCCGTCATACATACGAAGAAGATATTTTACTGTGCCGTCGTCGGAAAAATATTTTTTTGCAACATGCGCGTATCCTTCTGAAAAATTTTCCCTTAACCTGCTGCGCAGAGCAGCAGATAAGTTGGTCATATTTTCAAAAGGTACTCCTTTTAACAACCACTGCTTAAGCTGCCTGGCGACAAACGGTTTTTCTCCCATATCGGCAAGCAGCGTTTCCAGCTGATGCACATCCATTGACAATAGTTCTTTCATAATTTTTTAATCACCGCACAAAAAAATCCGTCCGAACCGCAAAGGTGCGGATACAGCGTAACAACAGGTTTCTCAAGCGCAAAGATGTCATTTTCGCCAAGAAACGCGTTTACAACATCCTCGTTTTCTTCTCTGTTAACAGAGCATGTCATATAGGCGATTTTTCCGCCCGTTTTAACATACGATGAGCAGTAGTTAAGCAGTTTATTCTGCAGTTTACACAGTGACTCTATATCCTCTTTCTTTCTTTGATACCTTATATCGGGACTTCCCGCCATAAGACCCATAGCGCTGCACGGCGCATCTAGAATTACAACGTCAAAATAACCGAAAAGCTGCGGCACAGGCTCGCAGGCATCATGCAAAGCTGCTTTTGCATTGACGTTTAGCCTTTCAAAGTTCTTTTTCATCATAATTACACGGTGCTTGTGTACATCCCATGCAGTTATTTCAGCTTCGCCTCCCGTCAAAGCGGCGACATAAGCGCTTTTCCCGCCCGGAGCCGCACAGCAGTCAAGAAGCTTGTCAGAAGGCTTTATTCCAACTTCTGCAACCGCCCGCATTGCGCTTTTTGACTGCACTGCTAAAAAACCGTTGCTGTAAAGCGCCGAATTCTCAATGTCTAAATAAGCGCTTACCTCATAACCGTCAGCTATGCCACTTTTATTATATTCAAGTCCGGACTTTGCAAGAGCTGTTTCAAAATCGTGTTTGTTGGTTTTTAGAGAATTCATACGCACATGCGTAGTTAAAGAAGCTTTGGCCCCCAGAAGGCCTTCTGCAAACTCGAAGCCGAAATCGTTTATGTATTTTTCACATATCCACAACGGATAGCTGTATTTAATTGAAAGTGCCTGTGCGGTTTTGCCTTGAGGATAAAAAACCGTATCTTTGCCCTTATTAAGTGAGCGCAGCGCAGCATTGACGAAGCCTGCGGATTGGCGCTTGAACTTTTTTGCCAACGCAACGCTTTCGTTTACCGCCGCGTAGCTTTGAGTGTCTAAAAACAAAAGCTGGCAAGCGCCCAGCCTTAAAATATTGCGCACGACTCCGCGCGCGGATTTTATAAAAGTATTTAATGCGAAGTCTATTCGCAGCAGGTTTTCCAGAGTTGTACGCACAAGCAGCGAAGCAAACCGTTTATCCTCCGGCGAAAGCGTACCGGGCAGATGTTTTTTAAGCGCCAGCGCTGTGTATGCGCCGTCCCGCGTTACTGCATTAAGAGCAGCCAAAGCTGCTTCTCTTGCTGTAATCACCGTATTTTGCCGCCGCATATAAATTTATCGCAGGGCAGTATTCTTCCGCGCAGAAAGTCCTGCGCGGGCATCCTTTTGCAGCACGGAGCCTGGATCTCCGTTACACACAAAAGCCCTTTGCCGGTGCCGACTATAAGGCCTTTTCTGGCATCCGCACAGACAATGCTACCCGGTTTAGCGCTTCCGTCCAAAGCCTGCGCTCTCCAAATCTTAATTATATCCTTTCCCGTATATGTAATAGCACCCATAACTGGATTTAATGCTCTTATAAGATTAGCTATATCTTTTGCGCTCTTTTTCCAGTCAATTACGGAAACTTCGCGTGATAACGGAGGATAATAGCTTGATTCGTCTTCTTTCTGAGGCGTTTTCACCGCCGTGCCTTTTTGTATTGCTGTAAGCGTATCTAAAAGCAGCTCCGCGCCTGTCAACGAGAGTTTTTCATACAACTCGCCGCCCGTTGTCTGCGGGCCGATATCCGTTTCGCAAAAAGATATAATATCTCCCGTATCAAGACCTTCGTCCATTTGCATTATAGTAACGCCGGTGCGCGTCTCTCCGTTTATTATAGCCCATTGAACAGGCGCCGCGCCCCGGTATTTTGGAAGCAGCGAAGCATGCACGTTTATACATCCGTGTTTTGGAATATCAAGTATCTGCTTTGATAGTATCTGCCCGAACGCAGCGGTTATAATAATATCGGGATTCAACCTCCGAATAGCATCTACCCCTTCGGGCTGTTTAATTTTATCAAACTGCAAAACGGGGATTCCATACTGCGCCGCGCATGTTTTAACAGGAGGCGGGCAGACATGGTGCCCGCGTCCGCTTTTCTTATCCGGCTGGGTTACAGCGGCTGCTATATCGTAATTGCTCGAAACAAGGCTTTTTAAGCTTGGAACAGCAAACGCCGGTGTACCCATAAAAATTATTCTCATTGCGGTTCCTTTAACATTTTGTCTACGAAAAGTATACCGTCAAGATGGTCTATCTCATGACAGAATATGCGCGCAAGTATGTCTTCTACCTCAATCCTATGCTTTTTGCCGTTCCGGTCAAGATAAGAAACTTTAATCGACTGTGGTCTTTTTACCTGTCCTCTTATCCCAACTACCGAAAGGCAGCCTTCTTCCTCCACTGTTTCACCGGTGCTTTTTAATATTTTGGGATTTATTAGCTCATATAGTTTGTCTTCATATTCCACTATTGCGACTCTGCGCAGCACACCAACCTGCGGCGCTGCCAGACCAACTCCGTCTTCAAGATTTAGCGTTTCTTTCATGTCGTCAAGCAACGTTATTATATGTTTATTTATCATTTTAACATCGCGCGAGACTTTTCGCAGCGCCTTGTTATCAACACCTGTTACTATATCCCTGGTTGCCATTTTCCTCTCCCCTTATATCATGCTCTGTGGATTTATCTCCATACCAAAAACGCATTCTGAATATTTTTTACTTTCCATATAAATATATAACCTTTTACGCAGCTGCGCAAGAGTACCGTCATTTAACGCCTTTATAAGCATCTGCCAACGATAACGTCCTTCAATCCTGCTTATAGGAGCCTCTCCCGAATCAATAAGCAGCAGCTTATCCATCATATCCGAAAGCTCCTCCTTAAACCCTTCGGCAAAATCAATACACGCTGATATAACCGTTTCCTTGTTTTCCCCCGTAAACAGAAATCTTATAAAAACCGAATACGGCGGCAAAAGCGCAGATCTTCTTATACGCATTTCTTCTTCAAAAAAGCCGGTATAATCATGTTTCTGTGCGTAGCGTATAGCATAATGGTCGGGACAGCAAGTCTGAATAACAACTTTGCCGGGATCTTTTCGCCCCGCCCGTCCGGAAACCTGTTCCAGCAGCGAAAATGTCCTTTCAGGGCTGCGGTAATCCGGAATAAAAAGTGAATTATCGGCCGCAATAACCCCCACTAAGGATACGCGCGAAAAGTCAAGCCCTTTTGCAATCATTTGTGTGCCTATCATTATATCGGCGTTTCCTTCATGGAACTGCTCATATATTTTACGGTGAGCGTCCTTGCCTCGTGTAGTATCGAGATCCATTCTTAACACCCGAGCGTTTGGAAAGCGCATTTTTGTCTGTTCTTCCACCTGCTGAGTACCAATCCCGTAATGCTTTAAATACGGCCTTTGGCACTTTGGGCACACTTTGCTCAATGCGCGCGTTTTCCCGCAGTAATGGCATAAAAGCGCTCCCCTGTTTGCGTGATACGTCATTGTTACCTCGCAGCTGCTGCAGTATTCAACATATCCGCACGAACGGCACATAACAAAATTTGAATAGCCACGCCGGTTTAAAAACAGCATCACCTGCCTTTTTGCAGAAAGTGCTTCGAATATTTTATTATACAATACAGATGAAAAAATGGTTCTGTTCCCGCGTATTACCTCTGAGCGCATATCGGCAACTATTACCTCCGGCAGCTTTAAGCCAAAAAGCCGGTTTGGCATTTCTACAAGCTGGTATATACCGTTTCTTGCTTTTATGTAGCTTTCTACCGAGGGCGTGGCGGAAGCAAGAACAAGCGATGCATTTTCTATATTGGCGCGCATTCGCGCAATCTCGTGTGCGGTGTATTTCGGATGCATGTCCGACTTATAGCTTGTTTCGTGCTCCTCGTCTATTATTATGACTCCTATATTACGCAGCGGGGCAAAAACCGCGGAGCGTGCGCCTATAACAACTTTTGCGTCTCCCACAGCCATGCGCTTCCATTCATCGTACCGTTCTCCAGGCGATAATGTAGAGTGATAAACGGCGATACTGCCGCCTATGCGCCGCATAAACATTGCCACAAGCTGCGGCGTAAGAGAAATCTCGGGCACCAGCACTATAGCGCTCTTGCCTTTTTGCAAACAGTCGTTCACTATGCTTATGTATACTTCGGTTTTACCGCTGCCCGTGACGCCGCGAAGAAGGTATTTTCCTTTTTCGGCTTGTATGGCGCTTATTGCACTTTTCTGTTCTTCTGACAATTCAAAAGAATCAAGCAAAATGTTCGTTTTTTGCGGACTTCTGTATATCTCTAAGGTTTGCACCGACAGCAGCCCTTTTTTAACAAGAGCGTCCCGCGCGGAGGCACTTCCCGGAAAGGCTTGTTCAAGTTTAGTCGTTCTGACTTTGCCTTTATCCTTCATGTATTTGAGTATGCTTAACTGTTTTGGAGCCTTTGGCCTTCCGTCTTTATAATGCAGTTTTTTAACGGCATCCTCGTATTCTAAATCCGAAAGCTTATAGCGAACTTCACGCTCTGTAAGCTCTTTAACGCGCCCGCCCCGCATCTGCGAGGGGAACATAAGCCTTAAAGCAGCCGCTAGGGTTGTATGATAGTATCTGCGCATCATATACGCCAGCTTAATCTGTCCTTCTGTAAGCGCAGGAAAATCTGACAGCACGCTGGCAATGCTCTTTAAATCGCCTCCTGTATATTTTGAAGTGTTTGAAAGCGCAATAACATACCCCTCGCGCAATACGCTGCCTTTGCCGAAAGGCACTTTGACACGAAACCCAACACTTAAAGTTATTCCGTCGGGTACGCTGTATTCAAATATTTTGTCTACTTCGGAGTTGATTATATCTACAATGACAGAAGCATACATAACACTATACTGCATTTATGCTGATATAATTCATAAACAGTATATCAACAATGCTGCGCGCGAGCGATTGCTTTTCCGCGCTTCCCAAATCTGTTATGCGCCCGTTGCGAAAGAACAGCTTTATATTATTGTAATCCGAGCCGAAGCCCTCCCCCTGCCTCGAAACGTCGTTAAGCGCAATAATATCAATATTTTTTTCGCGGAGCTTTTTCTTGGCATTTTCATCGCAATCGTTTGTTTCCGCAGCAAAACCTAAAAGCAGCTGTCCGTTTTTTTTGCGCTGTCCTAGAGAACATAGTATATCGTCGGTACGCACAAGCTCCAAAAAAACATTTTCGCCCTTTTTAATCTTTATTTTGCTGTATTGTTTTGGTCTGTAGTCTGCTACCGCCGCCGTCATAACGATTATATCAGACGCGTCAGCCAAGCTGAGCATTTTTTCTGACATCTGAGACGCTGATATAACATTTATCACCCGCGCTCCTTCCGGCGGCTCAAGTGCAACCGGCCCCGATACTAAGGTTACATCCGCACCTCGTTTAACGGCGGCTTGCGCTATGGCGTACCCCATCTTGCCCGACGAACGGTTAGAAAGAAAGCGTACCGGGTCTATCATTTCGTGAGTTGGTCCTGCAGATACAAGCATTCGTATATTATGCATATCACGCTGTGCCGCCAGCACTTCGTGCATAAACGATATTATCTCATCAGGCTCTTTCATTCGCCCTGCGCCGGATTCTCCGCAGGCAAGAGCGCCAAAACCAGTGTCCATAACATGATATCCGCGTTTTGAGAGCGTTTTTATGTTATGCTGCGTTGCTTCGTCTTTATACATTGCTTCGTTCATTGCAGGCGCAATTATTACCGGGCATAAGGCCGCAAGCAGAGTGGTGGTAAGCATATCGTCGGCTATTCCGTGCGCTGCTCTGGCAATAAAATCTGCTGTCGCAGGCGCAACAATAAACACGTCCGCCATTTTTGCAAGCGAAACGTGCTTGACGCTGTACTCATCTTTTCTGTCAAAAGTATCGGTTAAAACGGCGTTTCCGCTTAATGTTTCGAATGTGACTTCGCCTACAAACTGATGAGCGCTTTTTGTCATCAGCACGTGGACATCGCAGCCCTGCCGTTTAAGTGCGCTTACAATATAAGCAGCCTTATAAGCCGCTATTCCGCCCGATACGCCGACAACAACACTAAGCGGCATACTCTATCAGTCTTCCTCCGGCACTATATATGTTATTTTATCGTTCAGTATCTCTTTTGCCGCCTGTGAAACGGGATTTTCCTCATTCGTTTTTGTAAGCGGCTCTGCTCCGTCCACAAGCTGCCTTGCTCTTTTTGCGGACTCTATTGCGAGAGTGTATCTGCAGTCTGCCTTGTCCTTAAGTTCGCTTACTCCGGGGTACATCATATATTTTTCTCCTTAATCTGTTGCTCGTTTTCATTGTATCTGAAGCTGCGGAGCTTCTCCGCAGTTATTATGCATTCTATGCGGTTTATTACGCTTTCAACGGTATCGTTTACTATAACATAATCGTATTTGTTTTTATACTCCATTTCGTTTTTTGCTTTCCCGAGCCTTGATATTATTTGAGCCTCTGTTTCAGTCGCACGGCTGCGTATGCGTTTTTCCAGTTCGGACATAGACGGAGGCATAAGAAATATGTACACGCCGCTTGGGCATTTTTGTTTTACCTTCAAAGCTCCCTGAACATCTATTTCCAGCAGTACATCCTGCCCTTTGTCCAATGCCTGCTCTACAAAACTTTTCGGCGTACCGTATTTATGCTCAAAAACGCTCGCATATTCCAAAAAAGCGTCTTTTGCAACCATAGAGTCAAACTTTTTATTGCTTATGAAAAAATAACTTTTGCCGTCTTTTTCGCCCGCTCGCGGCTCGCGCGTTGTGCAGGATACCGAAAGCAATATATCTTTTCTTTTGGCAATAAGCGCTTTGCACACCGTACCCTTGCCTGTACCCGACGGACCGGAAAGCACGATAAGCAGTCCTTTTCTCATGCGCTATTCCTCAGCATCATCGTCCCTGTTGGACACGCGGTTAGCTACTGTTTCCGGTTGTACCGCCGACAGTATAACGTGATCGCTGTCTGTTATAATAACTGCCCGGGTACGCCTTCCGTAAGTCGCGTCAACCAAATTGCCTTTCTGCCGCGCTTCCTGTATTATGCGTTTTATAGGCGCTGATTCGGGGCTAACAATCGCAATAAGCCTGTTGGCCGAAACGATATTGCCGAATCCAATGTTTATAAGCTTTATTCCCATCAGCTTTCCTCCGTTTTACTCTATATTCTGAACCTGCTCACGTATTTTTTCAATAAGGCTTTTTGCTTCGACAACAAGCCCTGTAATGCTGATATCATAAGATTTTGAGCCTATTGTATTTACCTCTCTGTTTAGTTCCTGCACCAGAAAATCAAGTTTTCTGCCCGCTGCTCCGCCAGATTCAACAGTTTGTTTAATCTGACCTATATGGGCTTGAAGGCGGACTATTTCTTCAGTTATATCTGCGCGGTCAGCCATAAGTGCAACTTCTGTTGCAAAGCGCAACTCGTCAATATCGCACCCTTCAAGCAATTCATTTATCCTTAATCTTAACTTCTCGGCGTATTCGCCGGCAGTCTGTATTCTGCGCTCTTCTATTTTGGTACAGACATAGTTAAGAGTCTCAATGCATTCTTCTATGCTTTTCTTAAGCTCAATACCCTCGCATAAACGCATTTTAATTAAATCGTCAACAGCGCTGTTGACTGCACAAGATAAAATATCTGTAAGTTTGTCCTCATCTTTGGTCTCTTCCTCTATTGTTATAACATCGGGTATTCTAATAACATGAGAAAGAGCCAAATCATCGTCTAAGCCTGCATCAACCGCGGCCGTCCTTGCTGCATCAACGTAAGAACGAAGAAGGCCTATATCTGCAACGGCTTTCTTGTTTTCTCCTGAAACCTCAGTATAATTAATAAAAACTTCAATGCGCCCGCGTGAGAGTTTTTGCTTAATAATATTGCGTATATAATCCTCAGCGAATAAAAGAGTTCTTGGCATACGTATGTTTATATCTAAAAACCTATGGTTGACCGACTTTAATTCTACTGTAAGCCTGCCTTTATCTTCCGACTTGGCGCGCCCGAACCCTGTCATGCTATGCAAAAAAATATCGCCACCTTAAACTTGTTCATGGTACTCAATGATAAAACGATTATAACACAATAATAACAAAATAATAAGCATTATGCTTAAAAAAGCTTGCATTTTTAGCGTTTTTCATGTTCAGGCGCTTTATATCTAGCCATTAAAGCTTTAACACTAAATTAACTTGTTTATTGTTATGCTTTATCAAGCTCCTCGCGTGCAATCTCGTTTAGCATCTGCGGATTGGCTTGCCCGCGTGTAGCTTTCATCGCCTGCCCTACAAAAAAAGTCAACGCTTTCTGCTTACCGCCCTTGTAATCCGCTACCGGACCCGGGTTTTGCTCTATTATGCGTTTTAGCATTTCTCGAAGCTCCCCGGAATCGCTTATCTGTTCAAGCCCTTTTCGCTTTACTATGTCTGAAGGTGATTCTCCCGTTTTAAAAGACTCCTCAAAAACAGCTTTAGCAACGGTAATATTAATCTTCCCTTCATCCGCAAGGCGGAGCGTGCAAACAAGCTGCTCTGGCGAAGCAGGATTGTCCTCCGGCGCTATGCCGCCCTCATTAAGCAGCCGCAAAAGATCCGAGGTTATAAAATTACATAGTTTTTTAGGCTCGTTATACAGTTTAAGGCATGATTCAAAAAATACAGCAATATCATATTGCGCAGTGAGTACGCCGGCATCGTAATCAGAAAGCCCAAGCTGTTCTATGTAACGCTTTTTCTTTGCGGTGGGCAGCTCGGGCAGTTGTTTTTTCAGTTTCTCAATCATATCATCTGAAAGAACGACAGGCACAAGATCCGGGTCAGGGAAATAGCGGTAATCGTGCGCCTCTTCTTTGCCTCTCATAGCTATGCTCTTTCCGTGCGCGTCATCGAAACGCCGCGTTTCCTGTTTAAGCGAACCGCCCTCGCAAAGCACATCAATTTGGCGTTCCCTTTCGGCTTCTATTGCGCGGGAAACGGATGAAAAGCTGTTTAAGTTTTTCATTTCCACACGTGTCCCGAATGTTTCACTGCCCTCCTCTCTGACCGATATATTAACATCGCAGCGAAGAGAACCTTCCTGCATTTTGCAGTCTGACACGCCTGTATACTTAATAATGCTTTTTAATGTCTCAAGAAAAATCCTTGCTTCTTCCGCGCTTCTCAAATCCGGCTCTGTTACTATTTCAATAAGCGGTACTCCGCCCCGGTTATAATCCACCGCAGTGCCGGTACATATATCATGCAGCAGTTTCCCCGCGTCCTCTTCCATGTGTATACGGGTTATGTTTATACGCTTTTTTGTACCGTTTACGTCTATATCCACATACCCTCTCTTGCATATAGGAAAATCAAACTGTGATATCTGATATGCTTTCGGCAAATCGGGATAGTAATACCCCTTTCTGTCCATCTTTGAAAACTTTGATATTTCGCAGTTTGTCGCAAGACCGGCTAACACGGCATATTCAACTGCCTTTTTATTAAGTACTGGCAATGTGCCGGGCATACCAATACATATAGGACAGCAATGTGTGTTAGGCGGACCGCCGAACTTGTTTTCACATCCGCAGAATATTTTTGTATTGGTTGAAAGCTCTACATGGACCTCTAACCCTATAACTGTTTCGTATTTCATTTTGAACCTCCCGAAAGCAAAGGTTTGCCAATAGGCGGCAGCTCCTGTTCGAGAGAATATGCGGCACGCAGCATTTTAGCTTCGTCAAGCGGTTTCGCTATAATCTGCATTCCTATCGGCAGCCTGTCCGATGTTAATCCGCAGGGCAGCGAAACAGCAGGTAAGCCTGCAATATTCACTGGTACCGTATATATATCTGTCATATACATCGAAACAGCATCACACTTTTCGCCTATTTTGAATGCGGGAACAGGAGTTGTCGGAGACAGCAGAAAATCATATTTTTCAAATAGCTTGTCAAAATCGCGTTTTATCAGAGTTCTCACCTTAAGAGCTTTCAAATAATAGGCGTCATAATACCCTGAACTTAAAACATAGTTCCCGAGCATAATGCGCCGTTTAACCTCGGTACCAAAACCTTCGCTGCGTGTTTTTACGTACAAGTCGTAAAGGTCGTCATATTTCTCCGCACGGTATCCATATTTAACACCATCAAAACGCGATAAATTGGACGTCGCTTCTGCGGATGAAATAATATAGTAAGCGACAAGTGCGTAATCAAATGTTGGCAGCGATGTTTGCTCAATAAATGCTCCTTGTCCCTCAAGTATACTTACGCATTTATCAACAGCGCTTTTAATTTCCGGGTTTAGTCCGTTTCCTAAATACTCCTTTGGAATTCCTATTTTCATCCCTTTGATGTTTTTCTTTATGTCCTTTGAAAAATCAGCGTGCTTTATATCAATCGAGGTCGAATCCCTTTTATCCTGTCCGCATATTGTACCTAGCGCCAAAGCCGCATCCTCAACCGAACCTGTTATAGTGCCAATCTGGTCGAGCGAAGAAGCAAAAGCAACTGCGCCGTAACGCGAGACTGCGCCGTATGTAGGTTTTAAACCCACGACACCGCAGAAAGAAGCCGGCTGCCTTATGCTGCCCCCTGTATCGGTCCCAAGGGCAAACGGTGCCATGCCGGCGGATACCGCTGCAGCGCTGCCGCCCGATGATCCGCCCGGAACACGGCTTGTATCCCAAGGGTTAAAGCTCGGGCCGAACGCGCTGTATTCGGTGGAAGAGCCCATAGCAAACTCATCCAGATTGGATTTAGCAAAAGGTATTATGCCCTGCGATTTAAAACGCTCTATAACATGAGCATCATATTCAGGTATAAAATTTGAAAGCATCTTTGATGAACATGTAGTCGGTGTGCCTTTCACACATATATTGTCTTTTATTACTGCAGGAATACCGTCGAACATGCTTTTTGGCATACCTTTTGAGCGGCGATTATCGGCAAGCTTGGCTTCCTTAAGCGCATTATCCGCATCAATGTAATTTAAAGCATGTATTTTAGGTTCGGTTTCGTTTATCCTTTCGAGCAGAGCGCTGACTAGTTCAAAGGAGCTTATCTCTTTGGAAGAAAGCATATCTGCCGCCTGTTTTAAACCAATTTCGCAAATCTTCAATGTGTCACCTCATTCAACAACTTTAGGAACAATAAAGCATCCATTATCATGTTCGGGCGCATTTGCCATAAGCCGTACGTTTTCCATACTTGGGATAATGGTATCTTCCCTAAGCACATTACTTATCCCTTGTAAATGCGCTGTAGGCGGCACATCTTTTGTATCCAATTCTGACAATCGCTGTGCCATCTGCAAAATAGCTTCAAGGTGCTTTTGGTACTTAATTTTTTCGCATTCTTCAAGCTCAATCCGTGTAAGTACAGCTATTTTTTCAACCTCTGAAATAGGAACCTTCATGTATCCTCCTTATATGCGGAATAATTATTCCTCTATGTCGTAAATGTATGTTGCAAAAAAACCGTTAACTTGGCTCTCGTCAATATAATCAACGAAGTACAAATCTGCCGGAGATGCTGCCGGAAAAAAAATCGCAGTACTGCACAAAGCAGCTTTTGTAAGCGTCCCGCTAAGCGTATCGTATACATAAAGAGCGTAGCGGAATTGTTCGCTTTCGTTTGAATCAGCCGTATAATAAATCTTGCCACCGCTTTGCGAGAATCCGAAGCATGCTATATCGGCATTGCGTACAATTGCAGTTTCTTCCCTTGTTTCTATATCATACAGTTTAAGACTCGTCAATACCTGTTCGTTTTCTGATGTTTCTTTTTCCAAAACAAGCAGCTTATTTCCGTCCGGAGAAATCTTAATATCGGCTCCTTTTGTAAGTTCAGTTTTTTCCACGCCAAGCTGATAAACTCTTGTTCCGTTATGCGCAAAAAATATCCGCCCTTTTGAGATTTCAAGGCTGCCTTCACCAGCAGGCCATTCCCCGGCTTCGCTGATTGTTTTTATTTCTCCTGAAAAACTGCAAGACATTATTTTTGTGTTCGAATAAGCATAAACCGTATTTTCAATATCCGACCATGCGAAATCTGCTGTAAGGCTTCCAAAACCTTCTTCCCCGATGTTATAAAGCTTCTGAGCATCAAAATCGTACACATATAACACACTTGTTTCAGCAGAAACGTCAAGTATACCCAAATAGCGCCCGTCGGATGAAAAAGCGGCTTTCTTTATTGAAAAAAAGTCCGGTACATCAATACTCTGTATCCTATCGTTTTGATGGCGGATCCATAAGGTTTCGGATAACACATAGCTGTTATTTAATGTTGTTTCACCATCAGGGTAATGGATCCTCGCAAATGCTATGCGACCGTCTGCCGCCGAGCAGAGATATCTTCCGTTATTTATAAGAAGAGGCGTATTTGCCGTCGAGCCGTCTTTTTGAATTATAGAGCGTTTCTCAAGCAGCAAGTAGTCTATATCCATATATTCAGGCAGAGCGCCGCCTGATAACGCAACAACATTCAACGTTTTTTCCGGCAAAGTCTTTTCAAGCAAACTTAAGGCATTTTGAGCATATGCATATGCATCTTCCTTGTTATCGAAAGGCCGGGATACAAGAAGCTTATTTGAAAGGTCGGCACATAAAACCGGCTGCATGTCTATAGTATCAGGCCAGCGTCCTTCCTGGTGTTCCAAAAAAGCGTTAGCAACGCAATAATATTTAACGTCATTATTCATATCAGAGGGAGCAATGCTAATAGTCAAACTGCCTTCTTCTTCCTCGGGCGGGGTAAACGTTATATTTTTTGTAAACTGAATATAAATTACTAATGAGTTGTCTTTTGCCGGAACTTCTCTGAATATCCCTGCTATATAATCGGGATATGTCTTGTTATCAGCTGATTCGTAGTCCCAAAAACTTATGTTGTGAAACTTTATCCGCAAACGTGCAGGCTGGTCGAGCAATTTGATTTCGTACTTTGGCATCTGGGTAAGTTTTTTTTCGGCATAGCCTGTTTTCCTGCTGCCGCTTAAAAATGAAAATGTAACAAAAGTCTCTCCCTGCTTCTGAAGAACACTTATATCTTTCAGGTTGATATTTTCAGCAATAAGAGAATCCCCTCCGGCAGCCTCTGTTCCCTGCTGTCCGTCTTCAGGTTTATTTACAGATGTGCATGCGGAAAACATAACAGTACATATTATTGTATACAAAATTACTTTAATGAAATATTTCACGCTGCCCCTCTTTATCCGGTAATTCTCGATGCATGATATGCTGCCTTGGCTTTTATCTCCGAAATATCTGCAAATTTTATTTCTCCGTTTTCATAAATAATCTGCCCGTTGACCATGGTAAGCTTAACATCACAATCGCTGCCGCTATAAACCAAATGATTGATGAGATTGGTTTTCGGGCAATAGCGTATGCCGCCGGTATCTATTACTATAATGTCAGCCTGTTTCCCCGCTTCAAGGCTTCCCGTTATGCTGTCTATCCCTAAAGCTTTAGCTCCGTTTATGGTAGCTATGCGCACAGCTTCTTTAGCAGGTATAAGCGCAGCGTCAAGATTAACGCCTTTTTGCAGCAGCGCTATAAGAGATAGTTCCTCCATCATAGAAAGATTATTGTTGCTGGCCGCGCCATCAGTAGCGCAGCTTACGTTAACGCCTGCCTCCAGCATGGCTGATACTCGCGCTATTCCGCTTCCCAGTTTCAAATTGCTGCCCGGACAAGACAACACGCTTACGTTTCGCTGTGCCATTATCGCGATATCCTCATCGCTTACCCATACACAGTGCGCCGCCATAACGGGCAAATCCAAAAGCCCAAGGTTTTCAAACAGCCCGATAGGTGTTTTGCCGTGACGCTTTATACATTCTTCATGCTCACCGCGTGTTTCGGATACGTGCACATGAATACGGGCGTTAAGCCGCTGCGCCGCATCGCATACTTTTTCGAATAAAGCGGGGCTTACGGTATACTCGGCATGGGGGCCAAAAGCTGCGCCCACCAGCGGATAACCCAGCGCCTCCTCAAAAAAAGCCTCGGCATCTTTCAGCCTTTTTTCTCCGAGTCCGTCCGTATCAATAATGCCGGGAGATATCATAGCGCGCATTCCCAAATCGTGCGCCGCTTTTGCAATTTGCCGCACAAAACCGTACATGTCCGAAAAACACGTGACTCCGCCCGCCGCCATTTCCGCAATTGCGAGCATGCTTCCCCAGTATGCCGCGTCTTCGTCCATCTTTTCTTCAGCCGGCCATATGCTTTTTGTCAGCCATTCCATAAGCGGTAAATCGTCAGCATATCCGCGAAGCAGACTCATGGGCACGTGGGTATGCGTATTTATAAATCCGGGCATTATAATGCCGCCACAAGCATCTATTACACGGTCTGAAGGAATATCAGGAGCATATTTTTCAGGCCCGGCATATAAAATC
Source organism: uncultured Christensenellaceae bacterium (assembly GCA_964607965.1). Lineage (GTDB taxonomy): Bacteria > Bacillota > Clostridia > Christensenellales > SZUA-584 > SZUA-584. The sequence goes on along the minus strand of CAZSMH010000008.1, from coordinate 13,543 downwards.
ATTCCGTCTTCTGTTACAATACAGCCGTCCATGCACCGGTTCTGTGAATCTGCTGTTATTAAATAACCGTTCTTTATGCGAATGCTCATAAGCGTTCACCGTACATATAAACCGTTTGCTTATCAGATAAATTATCTATTTGTATGCCTTTTGAAGCAAGCGACATTTGCGCTACCCGCTTGTCTATGCTTTGCGGAACATTAATAACGTTTATCGGAAGCTTCCCTTTGTTTTGTATCAGGTATTCCAGCGACAGCGCCTGAACCGCAAAGCTTAAATCCATTATTTCTATAGGATGTCCGTCTCCGGCAGCAAGGTTTACAAGGCGGCCTTCCGCAAGAACGTATATCGTTTTACCGCATATTTCGTATGCCATAATGTTGCGGCGCGCCTTATAACTTTTATCGGCCATAAGCTCCAAAGAATTCAAGTCTATTTCTACGTTAAAATGTCCGGCATTGCACAAAACAGCGCCGTTTTTCAGTTTTCCGTAATGTCTCGATGCTAAAACTGCATTGCAGCCCGTTGCAGTAATAAAAATATCGCCCTTTGATGCAGCTTCGTCCATTGTCATTACATCGTAGCCGTCCATCGCCGCTTCCATCGCCCGCAAAGGGTCAACTTCGGTTACGGTAACGCGTGCGCCCATACCCTTAGCCCGCATAGCTATGCCCTTGCCGCACCATCCGTAGCCGGACACAACGACTGTTTTTCCTGCAATTACAAGATTCGTTGTTCTCATTATGCCGTCCAAAACCGACTGGCCTGTGCCGTATCTGTTGTCAAACAAATGCTTGCAGCGAGCATCGTTTACCGCTATTACCGTATATTTTAAACTTCCCGCCCTTTCCCTGGCGCGAAAACGCATAAGCCCTGTTGTTGTTTCCTCACATGCACCGAAAACACTTTTTGCTTTTTTGCTTTCACGGGTATGAAGTGCTTCCGAAAGGTCCGCTCCGTCGTCAAGCACCGCGTCGGGGCAGTGAGATAAGGTCATAGATATGTGCCTGTCGTATTCTTCGGGGGTTGCTCCATGCCATGCATATACTTCTATACCGCCTTTAGAGAGCGCGGCGGCTATATCGTCCTGTGTTGACAGCGGGTTAGAGCCGGTGACCGCCATAATAGCTCCGCCAGCGGCAAGAACGCGGCAAAGATATGCGGTTTTTGCTTCAAGATGAATAGAGAGCGAAACTTTTACACCGTCGAACGGTTTTTTTTCAGAAAACTCTCTCTCGAGGCTGCATAGCACAGGCATATGAGCCTTTGCCCAGCTTATCTTCTGTTCTCCTTCGGGTGCCAGTTTTACATCTCTTATCTCACTCATTAATAAGCTCCCCGACTATGCCTTTAAGATATGCTTTAAAGCTTTCGTTCAAATCACTGCGCATAAGAGCAATTTCCACAGTTGCCTTTAGAAATCCCAGTTTGTCTCCTACATCATAGCGTTTTCCTGAAAACTCGAACGCATACATACCGTTATTTTTATTCAAGGTTCTCAAAGCGTCTGTCAGCTGAATCTCTCCGTCTTTTCCGGGCTTCTGATTCTTAAGTATATCAAAAATATCAGGCGTAATAATATAACGCCCAAGTATAGCAAGATTGGACGGCGCGGATTTAAGCTGCGGCTTTTCAATAAGGTCTTCTACCTTATAAAGCCCTGGAGTTTGCGCACCAATAACCGGGGATACAATACCGTATTTATCAACTTCTGAATAAGGCACAGGCTGAACTCCAAGCACCGGCTTGCCGTATTCTTCGTACACATCCATAAGCTGGCCTATAGCCGGCTTTTGTGAAATAACCACGTCATCCCCAAGAAGAACCGCAAAAGGCTCGTTGCCGACGAACGCATTTGCACAGCTTATTGCGTGCCCCAGCCCTTTGGCTTCTTTCTGGCGGACATAATAAACGTTAACAAGATGAGATATGTCTTCAACCATGCTGAGCAGCGAGGTATCGCCTTTTCTCTTTAGTTCTGATTCCAGTTCGTATGACTTGTCAAAATGATCTTCAATATTGCGTTTGCCGCGACCCGTAATAATAAGAATGCTCTCAATACCTGCGCTTATTGCTTCTTCCACAATATACTGAATAGTAGGTTTATCAACGAGCGGCAGCATTTCTTTAGGCTGCGCTTTAGTCGCAGGCAGAAACCGAGTGCCGAGCCCGGCAGCCGGAATAACTGCTTTTTTTATTTTCATCCGTACCCTCCAATATGACTTTAGCTTTTTTATTATACTATACGTTATAATAGCGTTGGTTACATTTCTATTAATAAATGCTTGTCCGTTTAACATATAAAATAAAGAAAGCTTAAAAATATTGCAACGTACAAAACTTAGCCGGGAGGCCATCCCATAGTCCTGCCGCCGAGCAGGTGAAAATGCAGATGGGAGACAGTCTGGCCTCCGTCCTGCCCGGAGTTTACCACAACCCGGAAACCGTCTTTAAGCCCAAGACTTACTGAAAGCTGTTTTATAATGCGAATAATGTGCGCTGCCGTATCAAAATCTTTTAAATCGGCCAATGATTCAATGTGTTCTTTCGGTATAACAAGTACATGAGTCGGAGCTTTCGGGTCTATATCCCGGAATGCAACTACATTAGCGTCTTCATATACTTTGTCTGACGGTATTGTACCTGCTGCTATTTTACAAAACAGACAATCGTTCATAAGTTCCTCCTTATTCGCCGTAAACAGCAGTTCCCTGATGTTTTAGCAGCGTAACTTTTTTAAGCTGATTTATTTTTGCCTTTGCAGCAACACGTATATAGCGCTCGCTGTATCCTTCCATACAATCCGCGAAAACTTCTGAAGGAGATTCAAAAAGCACCTGTGCCTGCGTGCCTATCAGGCTTTGAATATATTTTGTTTCCAGCTTTTTGCCAAGATCAATAAGCTCAAGCGCCCGCCTTTTTGCCGTTGATTTAGATACACGCGGCTGTAAATTGTAAGCAGCCGTTCCTTCGCGAGGAGAAAAAGGAAACACATGCAGCCGCGAAAACTCCGCCATTTGCACAAATTCCAGCGTCTTTTTATATTCATCCTCCGTTTCGGCAGGGAACCCCGCAATAATGTCTGTCGAGATTGCGGGCATATCAAACATATCCCTTAGTTTGTTCATATACCCAATAAAATCTTGGGGCGTATAATGGCGGTTCATCCTCGACAGCACAGATGCGCACCCGCTTTGCAGCGACAGATGAAAATGCGGACAAAAATTGCCCGCTTCGGCTGCTTTATCAACAAAATCCATATTCCCGGGCTCCAAAGAGCCCAGCCTTACACGAACATCTTTTAAACAGCCCAGCTCTTTTATTAAATCTCCCAAAAGCCTGCCCCCGTCATTGTACGAGGTTATGTGTATTCCCGTAAGTACAATCTCCTTTATGCCGCTTTGTGCAAAAAGCCGTGCTTCGCTTATCACATCGTTAAAGCTGCGCGATCGGGAACGTCCGCGTACATACGGAATGATGCAGTAGCTGCAGAAGCAGTCACAGCCTTCCTGTATTTTAAGTATACCCCGCGTACGGCCAATGTTTCCAGCTGCAAAAAGAGGCTCATATCCGCATCCTTCAAGAGACTGCGTTATTTTAAGACCTTGACCGCCTTCAAGAAGCTTTTCCGCCGCTTCCACAATGCGTGTTCTTTCGTTTGTGCCTAAAACTGCGCCTACGCCTTCTATGCTTAGAACTTCATCCGGCGAACGCTGGCCTAGGCACCCTGCAACAATTACCTTACCAAAAGCTGCTGCGCGGCGAATAGCGGCACGGGATTTTTTGTCTGCCACTGCCGTTACGGTACACGTATTAACCACAACTATATCGGCCTTATTGCCGAAATCCACAGCCTTATACCCATGCTGCAGAAAAAGCGCCTGCATCGCCGCGGTATCATATGCGTTTACTTTACACCCTAAAGTGCAGAAAGATACTTTTTTCAAATCTGCCCCATACCAAACATTATAGCGGAAAGCGCTGCCATACCGGCTGTCTCAGTTCGCAGAATCCTCGGACCGAGAGTCACCGATATACCGCCTGACTCGCTCATACTGTTTATTTCATCCTCTTGAAAACCGCCTTCTGGGCCAATCACAACGGCAATATCTTTTGGCTGTCCAAAAAGAGTGGATTTTAGCGCTGCGCGGTTTTCCTGTTCCCAGCATACAATAAGCCTTTCGTGTTTGCCCATTTTAAAAAGCGCGTCTTTAAAGCTTAATATATCGTCCACCAACGGAATTATACTGCGCCCGCATTGTTTTACGGCTGCCAGAGCTACACGTCTTAGCCTTTCGGAACTGTCAGGTCTTTTTATACACCTTGCGGATATAAAGGGCACTATGCGAAAAGCCCCCAGCTCTACCGCCTTTTGCACTATCTCTTCCATCTTGTCCGATTTCGGATATGCTTGGTAAAGCGTTACTTTTATATCGGGTTCGCATTTATTTTGTTCGCGTTTAATAATATCGGCGTTTATTGATTTGTCTGTTTGTGTTATTCGGCAATAATAATCCGTACCGGTACCGTCAAACGCGACAAACTCATCGCCTTTTCGCATCCGCAGCGTATTTTTTATGTGCGATGCCTCATCCTTGGTTATTGTAAGCTTGTCCCCCGCAACGTTATCGGTAAAAAACCTATGCAGTTTCTCTCACCGCCGCTAAAGCGAACCATTCGCCCATGTTTATTTGTTCTGTTACAATATATCCTCTTTGTTTCATAGATAATAAAACTTCATCAAGCCGCTCTTTAATAATGCCTGATACTATGTATATACCGCTTTCTGCAAGAATTGATTTTGTCTTTTTATTCAGCTTAATTATAGTATCCGCAATAATATTGGCTAAAATAATATTGTAAGGTCCCGTATCTGCCCTTTGAAGCAGGTCGGATTCGCGCACCTCGACGGATGCCGCACCGTTGGCTTTCGCATTGTCTTTTGCCACACTGACGCTAACGCTGTCGTAATCCAATGCAAGCACATGGCCGGCGCCCAATTTTGCCGCGGCAATAGCAAGTATACCCGAGCCGCAGCCTACGTCAAGAACAGCATCACCCTGTTTAATATATTTCTGCAGAAGTTCAAGGCACATTCTTGTGGTTTCATGTACGCCGGAACCAAAGGCCATCCCGGGGTCTATTTCTATTACTATATCGTCCTTATTCGCGTCAAATTCTTCCCAGGTCGGTTTGACTACTATGCGCCCGGCTGCACGGAAAGTTGAAAAATGCCTGCGGAAGTTTTCATTCCAGTCCGCATCCTCAACTGTATTTATTTCAAATAAAAGTGCTTCCGCATCGGGCGTGCCAAGCAGTTTCAAACTTTCTATTCGCCCTTTTATGTAAGCCTTTACCTTTTCAAAATCGTATTCCCCGTAATAAGCTTTTACCGTAACATCGTTACCGCTTGTATCGTCACATTCCTCGCTGTCCTCATCGTTCGGCACCGGACCGCCGACAATCTCAACTCCGTGAGCGCCCGCATCAAGCAGAACCGATGAAACGATGTCCGAAATCTCATCAGAGGTTTTAACGCTAACTTGTTTCCAGTTCATCTCCCTAATACTCTTTCAAAAAAATTTAATTCTTTCTTATCCAATTTATCAAACTCCCGCAGCAGCGTTTTCTGTTTTTCGCTCAATTTTTTAGGAACTTCAACTTTAACCTGCACATACAGGCTGCCCTTTTTTGACGAGTTAAGATGCTGTATGCCTTTATCCTTCAGCCGAAAAACGGTGCCGGGCTGTGTACCTTCGCCTATCTTATATTTAACCTTGCCTTCAAGAGTTGGAACAGTAAGTTCGGCGCCAAGCGCAGCATCTACAAACGATACAGGCATTTCTATAACAAGGTCATATCCCTCCCGTTTAAAATACTTATGAGGTGAAACCGTGATATATATCAGCAAATCCCCCGGAGGCCCGCCCCGCTGTCCTGCGCTGCCTTCTCCGCGAATCGTTATAATCTGGCCGTTGTCTATACCTGCCGGTACGCTTATGCTGATGGTTTTCTGTTTGTTTATTATTCCGCGCCCGTTGCATTCGGGGCATGGGTCTTTGTTTATTTTGCCGTTGCCGCCGCAGTCCGGGCAGTCTACAACGTTTACAAAGCTGCCAAACGCTGTGTTGCGCTGCTGTCTTATCTGTCCCGTGCCGCCGCATGCTGAACATGTTTTAGGTGTTGTGCCCGCCTTCGCGCCTGTTCCTTTACACGAATCACATTGCGTATCTTTATTCAGTTTTACTTCTTTTTTAATTCCAAACGCTGCGTCTTCAAAAGAGATTTTAAGCTCCATACGTAAATCCGCTCCGCGGACAGGGCCGTTGCGCCTTGACGCGCGGCCTCCGCCGAAAAACGAATCGAATATATCGCCAAAACCACCCATAATATCATCAAAGCCGAAACCGCCGAATCCGCCTCTTGTGCCGCCGTCGAAAGCGGCATGCCCGAAATTATCATATTGCTGGCGTTTCTGCGGATCGGACAGAACGCTGTATGCTTCGCTGGCTTCCTTAAATTTTTCAGCAGCGTCTTCCTTTTGCTCGTTTACATCAGGATGATACTGCTTTGCCAGCTTTCTGTATGCTTTTTTTATTTCTTCACTGCCGGCATCTCTTCCGACGCCCAGCACCTCGTAATAGTCACGCTTCCCTGCCAATATATAAACACCGCCTCAACACAATGATACAAAATCTGTACACCCGGTGACATCCGAAAAGCCAAAGCGTTTGTAAACGCTCTGGCTCCCCTTCTTTTGTATCTAATAAAATATTATTTTTCCTTCTTGTCATCGTCGACCACTTCGTAATCGGCGTCAACGACATCGTCATCCGGCGGAGCCTGCGTGTTTTGCTGCGCATTTGCCTGCCCGCCTGCAGCCTGCGCATTTGCTTGCTGATATACTTTCCCGAACACATCGTACGAAACCTGCGATAATTTATCGGCAGCAGCTTTTATAGCGTCGGTATCAGTGCCTGCAAGAGCTGATTTTACATTGGAAATCTCTGCGTCAATTTTGCCTTTGTCTTCACTGGAAACTTTATCTCCAAGGTCCTTTAATGTCTTCTCAGTCTGGAAGACAAGCGCGTCAGCATTATTGCGTATCTCAACGCGTTCCTTTTCTTTTTTATCCTCTTCGGCAAACTTTTCGGCATCCTTTACAGCCTTGTCAATGTCTTCTTTAGACATATTCGTAGAAGCTGTAATTGTTACTTTCTGCTCGTTGCCTGTTCCCAAATCTTTTGCGGAAACATGTACTATTCCGTTTGCGTCAATATCAAAAGTAACCTCTATCTGCGGCACGCCGCGCGGCGCCGGAGGAATTCCAGTAAGATTAAAACGCCCCAGCGTTTTGTTGTGCGCCGCCATCTCTCTCTCACCCTGAAGAACGTGTATTTCCACGCTGGTCTGGCCGTCTGCCGCAGTAGAAAATACCTGGCTTTTCTTTGTCGGTATGGTAGTATTGCGTTCTAAAAGCCGTGTGCATACTCCGCCTAAGGTTTCAATGCCCAGCGAAAGAGGAGTTACGTCCAGCAGAACTATATCGTTTACCTCGCCGCCAATAACACCTGCCTGAATAGCCGCGCCGACAGCCACACACTCGTCAGGGTTTATGCCTTTATACGGGTCCCTGCCGGTTATCTCTTTTACCTTGTCTTGTACAGCCGGAATTCTTGTAGAACCTCCGACTAATATGACGCGTGAAAGATCGCCTGTATTTATGCCCGCATCCTCAAGCGCCTTTCTTAGTGGTATGGCAGTTTTTTCAACGAGGTCGGATGTAAGTTCATTAAACTTCGCACGCGAAATCGTCAAATCAAGGTGTTTAGGACCGGAAGAGTCCGCAGTAATAAACGGAAGATTAATGTTTGCCTGCAGCACTCCGGATAGTTCAACCTTTGCTTTTTCCGCAGCTTCCTTGATTCTCTGCATTGCCATTTTATCTTTTGACAAATCAATGCCGTTGGACTTTTTAAATTCCGAGATGACGTATTCCATTATCTTTTCGTCAAAATCGTCTCCGCCCAGCCGGTTGTTTCCGTTTGTCGCCAGCACTTCAAAAACTCCGTCGCCTATTTCCAGTACGGATACGTCAAATGTGCCGCCGCCAAGGTCGAACACCAATATCTTTTGCTCCTGCTCTTTGTCAAGCCCGTATGCCAGCGCCGCAGCCGTCGGCTCGTTTATGATTCGCGAAACATTAAGCCCCGCTATGCGCCCGGCGTCTTTTGTGGCCTGTCTTTGGCTGTCCGTAAAGTATGCCGGAACTGTAATTACAGCGTCCGTTACGGTCTGCCCCAGATAAGCTTCGGCGTCGCCCTTTAATTTCTGCAGTATCATAGCAGATATCTCCTGCGGCGAATACGTCTTACCTTCGATTTTTACCTTTCTGTCGGAACCCATGTCCCTTTTGATAGAGCTTATCGTCTTGTCTGGATTGGTTATAGCCTGGTTTTTTGCCACCTTTCCTACCAGACGCTCTCCGGTATTAGAAAATGCGACAACAGACGGAGTTGTTCTGCTGCCCTCTGCGTTGACAATTACGGTAGGCTCACCGCCTTCCATAACAGCGACACATGAATTTGTTGTTCCAAGATCAATACCAATAATCTTGCCCATTGCCTTCTTCCCTCCCTATGTAAATTTATGATTTGTTTACTACAACCATGCTGTGCCTTAAAATACGGTCTCCCATTGTGTAGCCTTTTTGCACCACAGCCGCTACTTTGCCGGGGACGGAACCCTCGGCAGGTTCAACCATCTGAATAGCCTGGTGCAATGCAGGGTCAAAAGTTTCCCCCAATGCGGGTATTTCCTTTACCCCCAGCTTATCTATCGCTTCTCTCATCTGCCGGCCGACCATCTCAAATCCCTGCAGCAATGCTTTGTCAGTGTTTGTTTCATCTATCTGCTCAAAAGCGCAATCAAGGCTGTCCAGCACCGGCAGAAGTTTTTCTATAACGTCACTCTGGCCGTCCCTAAACGCATCTGCGCACGATTTAAGCATCCTCTTTTTATAATTATTAAAATCACTGAAAGTTCGCTGATATTTATCTTTATAATCATCCCTTTCACTGCAGGCATCTTCAAGCGCGCTTTCAATAGCGGACTGTGCCGCGTCTTCCATCTCGTTTGCTTCTTTTTTTACATCTTCAGCGAAACCTTGTGTCTCGTCCTTTTCGCTGTATTTTTGCTCATCCATCTTGCCAGCCCTCCTTTAAAAGTCCGATTCTATAAAGTTTGAAAGTATACTGTTTAAACTTTTGCTTACATAATCGAGTATTGATACAACTTTGGCATAATCCATTCTTGTAGGTCCTATAACGCCGAACGAGCCGATAGATTTGCCTGCTATTTTATAAGTAGCAGTAACAATGCTTAAATCGCTTAGCTCCTTAACTTCGTTTTCCGAGCCTATTGTTACTGAAAACTCAAGCTGCGCAGCCTTTTTCATCATGTCATAGAGCATTTCCTTTGTCTGAAGCACTGAAATAAAGTCTCTTGCTTTTTCAACGCTCATGTATCCGGGATACTCAATTATATTCTGCGTTCCGCCAAGAACTATACCCTTTTCTCCATGCGGCTCTACGCTTGTTTCTATGGTTGTCAGTATATCAGACACGAACTCGCTGTTGACGCTGACGCTGCCGAGCAAAAATCCTTTTAAATCGCGGTTTGCCTCATCAAGGGTTTTTGATGAAAGCTTTTCTGAAAGCATTGTGCCTATCATTTCAACATAATCCGATGTTATACCCTCAGGTACGCTTATTACGGTGTCGGTAACAAGACCGGCTGTTGTCACTACAAGCAGAATAGCCTTTCTCTCGGTAATTTTTACAAGCTGTATGCGCTTTATTGTCGAATTCCTCATCTGCGGCTTTAATACCATTGATATATGGTGAGTGGTATCCGAAAGCACCTGTGCTGCTTTTTCTATAACCTCGCCTACTTCAGACATCTTATCCTTAAAATAGCTTTTGATATTTTCGGCCTCAACGTTATTGAGCTTAACAACCTTCATCAGCCTGTCAACATAATATCTGTAAGCCCTCTGCGAAGGTATGCGCCCGGCAGACGTATGCGGCTGTTCTAAAAATCCAAGCTCCTCCAGATCAGCCATTTCATTGCGTATTGTGGCCGATGAAAACTCTATTCCGTGCTTTTTACTAATAGTCCGCGAACCGATAGGAAGACCGGTCATAATATAATCGTCAATAACAGCCTTTAATATACACAGCTTTCTTTCACTTAATTCCATCGGTCCCCCTCCCCGCTATATTTGTTAGCACTCTATTAAGATGAGTGCTAATATCAAAATAGCACTTATTGTCTGCAAAGTCAAGCATCGAAATGGTTTTTATAGTTTTTTAATAAATTCATATATAAGTGTGTTTTGCAGGTCAAACCCTTTCATTGTCGGTCTTATGCCCTCTGCGTCGGTATATATAAGCCCCGCTTCCCTCATTGCTGCCGTTTCTTTTTCAAACTGTTCCATAAATCTCCTGTTAAAACGCCTCCTGTAATCTTCAAAGCTTATTCCTTCAGCAAGGCGCATTCTCAGCATTATATATTCCGCCGTTTTTTCTTCGCTGATTGTAGACTCAGATATTACCGGCCGCAGATTTTTTTCTGCAGCGCTGATATAATCATCTAAGTTTTCAGTGTTGGAGAATCGCACATCGTTTACCAATGAATGTGCCGCAACGCCCAATCCCAGATATTCCGCGCCCGTCCAGTACTTAAGATTATGTCTGCATTCAAACCCGGGCAAAGCAAAATTAGACGTCTCGTAATGTATATATCCCGCTGCTTTAAGCATTTTTGCAGCGCCGTGATACATAGTCCTGTCCGTTTCCTCATCAGCGCCGGAAAAGCTCTGCGCCAGCGGCGTTCCTTTTTCAATTTTTAATGAGTAAGCCGATACATGCTGCGGTTTTAAAGCGATAACACGTTCTATGGTATCAAAGAAACCTTCGGATGTTTGACCGGGAAGGCCGAAAATAATATCTGTATTAATGTTCTCGAAATAGCCTGACGCGATGTTATACGCCTGCTTAAACTCATTCCACGTGTGGCGTCTTCCTATACGCTGCAAAATCGCATCATCGTGGGACTGCAGACCAATGCTGATGCGGTTTATTCCCAAATAAGAACAAGCGCACAGCTTCTCGGCGCTTAATTTTTCCGGATTGGCCTCTAAGGTAAATTCTTTTATGTCAGAATTAAACGCATTTTTTATACCGTATATCAGTTTTTTTATATGCGAAATATCCAAAATCGACGGCGTTCCCCCGCCTATAAAAACAGTATCAACAATGTATTCATTTAAAAGTTTTTTATATTGATGCGCCTCTGCGGTTACGGCGGCAATATAGCGTCCGATAGAACTCTCCATTCCGGTATATGAAACAAAATCGCAGTAATGGCATTTACGGCGGCAAAATGGTATATGCACATACAGCCCAAGCCGGCGCATCAGTCCATTTTGAGGACGGACATAAACGCTTCGGACGGCACTTGTACGCTGCCTACCTGACGCATACGCTTTTTGCCCTCTTTCTGTTTTTCCAGTAGTTTCTTTTTGCGCGTTATATCTCCGCCATAGCACTTTGCAAGGACATCCTTGCGCATAGCCTTAACGGTTTCCCTGGCTATTATTTTACCGCCTATTGCCGCCTGTATTGGCACCTCAAACATCTGGCGCGGTATCGCCCCCTTTAATTTTTCCGCAATGCTGCGTCCGCGCGCGTATGCTTTATCGCGGTGCACAATTATTGACAGTGCGTCGCATACTTCTCCGTTAAGCAGTATATCCAGCCGGACTAAATCGCTTTTTTTATAGCCTTTCAGCTCATAGTCGAGAGATGCATATCCGCGCGTACGCGATTTTAGTATATCGAAAAAGTCATATATTATTTCATTTAGCGGAAGCTCATAATGTATCATTACCCGCGTTTCCTCTATGTACTCCATGTTTTTAAATATGCCGCGTTTTTCCTGGCAGATATCCATCACTGCGCCCACATATTCATCGGGAGTCATTATTGTTACGTCTGCTACAGGCTCTTCCATATATTCTATAGACGCAGCCGGCGGCAGGTTTGTCGGATTTTCTACTATAATTTTTTCTCCCTTTACCGTGCTGACGTGGTAGCTGACGCTCGGTGCGGTGGTGACGATATCTAAATCATATTCGCGCTCTATGCGTTCCTGAATAATTTCCATATGCAGCAGACCTAAAAAACCGCATCGGAATCCAAAACCAAGAGCAACTGACGTTTCGGGCTCGTATATCAAAGACGCGTCATTCAGCGATAGCTTTGCAAGCGCATCGCGAAGGTCTTCGTAATCTGCTCCGTCGGCAGTATAAATTCCGCAGAACACCATTGACGTTACATGTTTATAGCCCGGCAGAGGCGTTTTAACTCCGTCTTTGGCATTTGTTATGGTATCGCCGACGCGCGTATCGGATACGTTTTTTACGCTGGCGGCAATATAACCTACCTCCCCGGCCCTTAAGCTTTGCGTTTTTAGCGGCACCGGCAGAAAAACTCCCGTTTCCGTTACTTCAAAGCGTTTTCCGGCAGCCATAAACAGTATCTTGTCCCCCTCGGCAACGCTCCCGTTTTTAAGACGCACGTAGCTTATAGCGCCTTTGTAGTTATCGTAATATGAATCAAAAATAAGCGCTTCAAGCGGCGCGTTGGAATCGCCTTTCGGCGGCGGCAGATATTTTATCACGGCTTCTATAACATCGCTTATACCAATGCCCTCTTTTGCGCTGATGCGCGGTGCATTGGAAGTATCAAGCCCTAAAACATCCTCAATTTCTCTGCATACTTCGTCTATGCGCGCAGAAGGCAAGTCAATTTTGTTTATAACAGGCAATATTTCAAGACCGTTGTCCATTGCAAGGTATACGTTGGCAAGAGTCTGGGCTTCTATTCCCTGGCTTGCGTCTACTACAAGTATTGCGCCCTCGCACGCTGCCATGCTTCGGGACACCTCATAGCAAAAGTCCACATGCCCCGGCGTATCTATAAGATTAAGCGTATATTCAGTGCCGTCAAGCTCATAAAACATCCGTACCGCCTGCGCTTTTATGGTTATACCGCGTTCTTGTTCCAGATCCATTGTATCGAGTATCTGGGCTCTCATATCTCGCTGAGATACGGTATGAGTTAATTCAATAAGCCTGTCGGCCAGCGTTGATTTGCCGTGGTCGATATGCGCTATAATACAGAAATTCCTGATTTTATCCATGCCTGATGCCATACAGACTAAATCCTCCTGTTGTCACGCAGATAATATTATATAAAACATCAGAGAATTGCAACAATTGCTTTTACAGCGCCTTTATTATATTATACACAATATATTATATTACATCACCAAGGAGGGATCGTTATGAACAGTAATATTAAAAAAGCGCTTGAAGCGCTCAATAAAAACGGGTTCAAGGCTGTTTATGCAAAAGATACGGCAAGTGCCAAGGAATATGTGCTATCGCTTACAGACAAAAAAGATACTATAGGTTTCG
>CAZSMH010000007.1:23487-40417 GCA_964607965.1 uncultured Christensenellaceae bacterium | reverse complement strand
CAGAGCCATGGCGACTTGGCTGCTATGTAAACCCCGTCCGGTGCAAGATTGATAGAGGGCATAATGCGGCGGCCCGCCGCGCCCCATGTAATCGCTGGAGCCTGCTGGCAACTGCAGGCGTAGATAGATGGCCGTTTTAAACAGAACTCGGCTTACAGGCTTGTCTCAATATAAATAACAACGAAACTTTCGGTATTCCGAAGGTTTCTTTTTTATACATAAAAGACATACGCTGCTTAAAGCCGTTTGGTGAATGTATTGCAAGATCAAGGACAATAATATAAGAAGCCGCTTAAATCAATCAGTAAAGCTGATAACAGTCTTTCAATATACTCTGACTGTGCCGGAAGCAAAATTCTTAAGGCGCAAAGCCGGCAAAGCAGGCGGTCTTAATAACGCTGTAATAAGGAGCGTATATGCACGGCAAAAAATACAGCCACATACCAGACGACCTGACGCTCTCAAGGCAGGAACTTTTAAAGCTTGCCTGTGACATGTCGCTTAACGATAAGGTTTATACAAAAAAAGCAGATGTTAATATATTTAAGCTGGGCGAGCAGCGCCGGGTGATAGAAAACGCGTATAAAGCCGCGAGACTGCGCAAATACAAAAGCGGAGAACTTCCCGCGCTTGCCGATTGGTTTTATGATAACCGCGCTTTATTTATTGAACAGATAAAACAGCTGGAGTTTTCGCGCTGTCCGCGCCGTCTGCCGCATTTTTGCAGCGGACGTTACGCACATTGGCCGAGAAGCCTCGCGCTGGCGACAGTGCTTTTAGGACACAGCTGCCTTGATATATCCTCAGACAGTATGAGCGAGTTTTTAGAAGCCTATCAGAAAGAGTCGGAGCTTGATTCAGGAGAACTCTGGATATTTGCCGATATGCTGAAAGTTGCGCTGCTGCGCGCGGTAGGCGAGCTTGCGCATAAAAGCATATTGGCAATAGGCATGTGGAACCGTGCGGAATTGTTCTGCGAAAAGATAGACAAAGAAATGATGGCCACAGCCGCAATTATTGACGAGCACAAGGCAATGCTGTCCAACCCATATTTTCTTGAGCATTCAATGGTTCTGCTGCGCGACAGCCCTCATATATCATCGGTAAGAGACGCTATCGACAAAAAGCTTTCATTAAAAGGCCAAAGCGTTCAAAGACAGATAAAAAAAGCCCATGCCATGCAGACCGCGGCAATAGCGCGTATCTCCGGCGCTATGTCTTCGCTGCGTATGCTCGCAAAACTATACTTTGAGCCTGTGTTCGAAAGTATATCGGCCGTACACAGGTATCTTAGTGCGGACATTGATTATTCAAAGATGGATTTTGATTCCCGGGAGTATTACCGCCGTGTAATATCAGATATAGCACAAACGCTTAAGATGCCGGAGCCCTCCGTTGCGCGCGAAGCCGCTAATATGGCAGCGAGAGCCGGAGCGCACGTCGGTTATTTTATTTTAGGAAACAGGATAAAAGAACTATACAGTCATCTTGGGAAGACGCCTTTTAAAGTCCGCACACGGTTGTTTTTCAAAAGACATATGCTGTTTTTTTACGCGGGGGGCGCGGCAATTTCCACGCTTATAAGCGCAGCGCTGCTTTGCATATCTTTGTTTTTCATGTTTCCGCCCCTTGTCGGAATACTTGGGTTTATTGTAAGCCTCGTGCCCATTTACACGGTAGCGATAGCTGTTAACAACAGGATTTTTACGCTTATAGGCAAGCCCGCTTTTATTCCCAAGATGGAGTACAAACAGGGGATACCAGAAAAATGCGCCACAGTTGTAGTTGTTCCGGCGCTTGTCACCGATGCCAAATCAGGATGCGAACTGCTAGGCAAAATGGAAGTATACTGGGCGGCAAATCAGCAGGACAATATATATTTTGCGCTGCTTTCGGATTTCAAGGAGGATAAAAACGAAATAGCGGCTGGAGACGAAGAGGCTATTGAGAAAATAGAAAGCACAATATCGCGTTTAAATGAGCGGTACGGAAAAGCACTCTTTTTTTATGCGCAGCGCAAACGCACGTTAAACACAAAAACAGGGCGGTACGTAGCGTTTGAACGCAAACGCGGAGCACTGCTGGATTTTTGCAGGCTGCTTCGCGGTGACGCCTCCGCATTCGTACACGTGACAAAAGGTCTACCATCATCGGCAAAATATGTGATTACGCTTGACGCCGATACGGAGCTGGCAAGGGACGCTGCAGTAAAAATGGTTGGGGCTATGGAGCATCCGTTGTGTCAGCCTGTTATTGACGAGAGCGGCGTAGTTTCGGAAGGATACGGCATAATGCAGCCGCGCATCGGCGTCGATGTTATAAGTGCCGCACAGACAAGGTTTTCCCTTATATATGCCGGCAAGGGAGGGCTTGATACATATGCCAGCGCCGTTTCGGACATATATCAGGACGGCTTTGGTACGGCAATATTCGCAGGCAAGGGGATATTCAACCTTCATGTTTATTTGCGGGTTTTGGAGGATGCGTTCCCGGACAACAGCATACTAAGCCATGACCTTATAGAAGGAAGCTATCTTAAATGCGCACTGCTAAGCGATGTGGTGCTTATGGACGGCTGCCCGTCCCGCTATACCGCGTGGGCTCGACGCCAGCATCGCTGGATAAGAGGAGACTGGCAGCTTATACCGTGGCTTTTTCCTACGGTGCGGACCAAAAAAGGGAGGCGCGGCAACCCGCTTTCGGCTCTTGCCAAATATCAGATACTTGACAACATAAGACGGAGCTTGTCGGTTCCGTTAAGCTTTTTGGTAATACTGCTGTCGCAGACGGCGTTTTACCGTTCCGCTTTTTTCTGGCTTATAGCGGGCATTATGCCGCTGTTTATAGACGGCATACTCGATTTTGCGGTACGCATGAGCATACTTGTGCGCAATACGGGAAAGGGCACGACTGTAAAGGATATATGGCACGAGACCAAAACAATGTTCGAACAGGCTTTTTACAAATTTGCGTTTTTACCGTATGAGAGTTATTTAACGCTTAATGCTGCAGTGCGCAGTGTTGTCAGGATGAGCATAACGCGGCGCAACCTTTTAGAGTGGGAGACGGCGGCGGAAGGAGAGAAAAACGCAAAAACCGGCGTTGCATATTACTGGAGGCGTATGATTGCGGCTCCTCTGCTTGCCGCAGTTTTGTACGGTTTGTCTATTGCTTTTACACATTCTTTTTCCGTAGTGACGTTTTCGGTATTCGGAGTTTGGTTTTTCGGACCGTCAATTGCGCACGCAATAAGCCGCCGGCGCAAGTCAAAGATACAAAAACCAAACGAGAAGCAAATAGAATATTTGGAAGACATAGCACTTAAAACGTGGCGGTTCTTTGACGATTTTTCCAATGAAAGCGAACATTTCTGGATGCCGGACAACTTTCAGCAAAGCCCCGGCAGAGGCGCAGCCAAGCGTACGTCCCCGACTAACGTTGCGTTCTCGATAGCTGCTACTATATGCGCCTATTATATGGGTTTTACATCTATGCCCGAAGTTTTAAAAAGGCTGGAGACCTGTGTCGCAGGTATATGGAAGGCAGAAAAATGGCACGGGCACCTTTATAACTGGTACGACACAACAAATCTGAAACCTCTTGAGCCGCGGTATATATCTTCGGTGGACAGCGGCAATCTTGCGTGTTATCTGGTTACCGCAGGCGCGGCGCTTTCTGACATATTAAGGCAGCCCTTTGCAGCGTTTTTTGAACAGGGATTAAAAGCAGTATCGCGTGAGAGCGGACAAAAAAGCGGGGACGAGACCGGCGCTGATATTTTCAGGGTAATCGGTATTCTGGATATGCTGGCGGATGCGGACGGAACGCTGCGTGATTACTGCGAAAAAACGCAGTCGTATATCAACAGATACGCGGGATGGGCACGTGTCTTAGCTGATTTCCCCCCGGAAAAGCTGCCCCATTATACAAAGCACATTCAGGGAATGCGCGAAAGGCTGGGGGAAATATCGCCGCTGGGCTATGTAGAAGCATTCCACAGCCTTTTAGAGTTGCTTTCAGGCATAGTCGAGATCGCAAAACGCAACAGCGACAGGGAGGTGCTTGCATTTGTCAGCCGTATGGAAACGGCACTGGGGGAAGGATACATAACTACACGCCGGTTTTGTATGCGCATAGACAGGCTGCGCAGAAAAATGGCGGCAGCCGTTGAGCAAATGGACTTTACAAAGCTCTACGATGAGGAAAAAGCGCTGTTTTCTATTGGCTTTGACCACCGCAACGGAGTACTTAACGATTCCCACTACGACTTGCTCGCAACGGAGGCGCGGGCTGCCAGTTTTATTGCCATAGCAAAAGGGGATGTGCCGGAAAAGCACTGGTTTAGGCTCTCAAGACCACTGACAATAGCGGGCGACGGACGTGTGCTGCTCTCATGGGGCGGCACGATGTTTGAGTATTTGATGCCTCTTATATTGATGAAAAGCTATGATAACACTCTGCTGAGCGAAACATACAAGTCCGTAGTAGATATGCAGATATCGTATGGCGAGCTGCGGCGCTTGCCGTGGGGAGTTTCGGAATCGGGGTACTACGCGTTCGACCTTGACTTGAATTATCAGTACAAAGCGTTCGGAGTTCCGGGGCTTGGTTTAAAGTCCGGCCTTGTGCGTGAACTGGTGATAGCACCATATGCCACGTGTCTCGCATTGCAGGTTAATCCGCGTGCAGCAATAGCGAATTTGCACAGGCTGCAAAAGCTGGGGGCTGGCGGCAGGTACGGTTTTTATGAGGCAATAGATTATACGCCCGCACGTTTAAATAAGGACAGGAATAAGCACATAATAAAAAGCTACATGGCGCATCACCAGGGTATGATATTAGCGTCTATATTAAACTGCATTAAAGACGGAAAGATGCAGGAGCTTTTTCACAGTGTGACCAGCGTTAAGGCTACCGAGATGCTGCTGAAAGAAAAAGTGCCTCCGCGCAGCGTTACCTTAAAGCTTGATGAAAAGCCCGAGGAAACAAGCCGTTTTGCAGAAGAAATACGGGCTGTACGCGTTTTCCGTACGTTAAGCCAATACCCTGAAGCCCATTTCCTGTCTAACGGAAACTACACGGTAATGATTACACAGCTTGGAACAGGCTATTCCATGTGCGGGGGCAGGCTTATCACCAGGTGGGAAAACGACGTTCTTCGCAGCGCTCCGGGAATCCATATATATATCAAAAACCTAAGCACTGGCGCTGTGTGGTCTGCCGCTTTTCTGCCTACATGCCTGCGGGCAGACGAGGAACGCGTGCAGTTCGAGCCGCACTTGGCTTCGTTTGCACGCCGGGTGAACGAAATCGAAACAACGCTGGAGGTATTCGTATCTCCGGAATGCGATATGGAGATCCGCAGCTTAAAGATAAAAAATAATTCCGAACAGGCAGCAAGCCTTGCGTTATATTGCGTATTTTCTCCTGCGCTCTCGCCCGAAAAAGATTTTGTGGCTCATCCCGCTTTCGAGGAGCTTTTTATTGAGACAATAGAGGACGCCGAAAACCGGACAGTGTTTGCATCGCGCAGAGGCAAGCCTGTTTGGGCGGCGATGAAAGCATGCTTTGGGGCCGATACTGATTTGCTTACGGACAGGGCCCAAATATTCGGACGGCAGACGGTTCTGGGTATACCGAAGCTTATGGGAGAACAGCATGCAGAGAGGGATATAATGCGCGCCGTAGGCATACGGGCTGTAATAAACGTTAATACGGGCGAAACTGTACACGCCTCTTTTGCCGTCACAATGGCCGACAGCAAAAAAAGGGCGGAAGAATGTCTTGCGTGCGTAACAGGAGAGGAAGACGTACGAAGGGTAAAGCAACTGGCGTGGACGCATGCTCAGGTGGAAATGCGATATCTTAAGCTAAACAGTGTGCAGGCGATATTATTCTGGAGTATAGCATCGCGCACAGTGATAAAAATACCGTCCGTATGCGCGACAACAGGCAAACCGACGGGCAAGGAAACGCTGTTTAAGTACGGTCTGTCGGAGGAAACGCCTATTATATGCCTGTTTGTATCGGAGCATGACCATATAGAATACTTAAAAACACTTGCCAAAGCGCTGGAGTTTTTGAGCTTAAGGCGCATTGCCGCAGAACTTGTTGTAATATACAAGGACAGCGGAGAGTATTACGATCCGCTTCGGGAGAAGATAGCCGAGCTGTCGCACGCGGCGTCCGGAAGGATAACAGGGCGCATAATAGTCGTGCCGCGCGATATTGCCGAAGATGTCGCAACACTGTCTGCCGCAGCATGCCTTGTTATAGAAGCGGGCACATCACTTGACGAACAGCTAAAAAACCCGCAGATAATCTGGCCTTATCATGTGTTTGAAGCCGAAGTTGAGGAACGACACTGCAGAGTTCCGAAAAGAATAAAAGCTTACGACAACGGCACAGGCGGATTTATAAACAACGGAACCGAATATTGCATGGAAGTTTCGGAAAAAGGGGTGCTTCCGTGGTGCAACCTTCTTGCAGGAAAAAGCCTTGGTACTCTTGTCAGCGCAGGCGGCGGGGGGTACACATGGGCGGGAAACGCACGTATGACCCGCCTGACGCCTTTCCGAAATGATGCGCTTACCGATGTTCCGGGGGAAGGGGTTATAGTGCGAAACGACAGGACCGGGAACGCCTTCAGTACAGCGCCCGACCTTTATATGAACGGCAAATACCATGTAACGCATGGGTTCGGATACACCGTGTTTGAGCGTTTCGGCTGTATAAACACCAAAATCACCTGGTTTGCGGACACCGATATACCGGTTAAGGCAGGGCTGCTTACAATTGCAAATAACACAGGCAGAGACGAGACGCTTTCGGTGTATTATTACGCGGAGCCGGTGCTGGGGGCATCGGTAAGCAGCGGTATACGTGCCGAAAAAAAAGCAGACAGATTGGAAGCGCGTTCGCCTTTTGCACCGTCGCCCGGTACGATGTTCATTTCCATGCCCGGGCAGAAGGTATTATGCACAGCTTCGGCGCTAGAGTTTTTCGGGGTGCCGGGGCACAACATTTTCCCGGAAGCAATAAAAAGAGAGCAGCTTTCGGACAGCGACGGCTGCGGCGCATCTTTGCTTGCTCTGTGTGCCCAAATAACGGTTAAAAACAGAGAAACAAAAACGCTGCCGTTACTTATGGGCTACGGCCAAGAAACTAAAATAAACGATATAATATCGCAGTTGAACAGCGCGGAATCGGTGGAAAAACGGCTTTTTCGGACGAAGGAACACTGGAGGGAGTTAACGGGAAAAATCCGCGTATCAACCCCGGTAAAATCACTGGATACGCTGGTTAACGGATGGCTGGTTTATCAGACTTATGCATCGCGGCTGCTGGGACGCACGGGTTATTATCAGTCCGGCGGAGCGTTCGGATTCCGCGACCAGCTTCAGGATGTAATGTCGCTCTTGTACACCGACCCGCATGCGGCCAGAGCTCATATTAAAAAGTGCGCCGCGCGCCAGTTTGCAGAAGGCGATGTGCTTCATTGGTGGCACGAGCCTGCATCAGGAGTGCGTACCTTTATAAGCGACGATAAATTGTTTCTGCCGTACGTTGCGTGCGAATACGAACGGGTAACAGGGGATTTAAGCGTGTTCGACGAAGAGGCACCTTACCTGGAGGGCAGGTATATACCAGAGGGCAGGCACGATTTATACGATAGCTTTACCGAAAGCCAAACCAGCGAGAGCATATTCCTGCACTGCGTGCGAGCCATAGAATCCGCGCTGCGTTTCGGCGAACACGGGCTGCCGCTTATGGGAACAGGGGACTGGAACGACGGCATGGATAAAGTGGGCGCCGGAGGTAAGGGGGAAAGCGTATGGCTTGCGTTTTTTATAATCACGGTGCTTCGGATGTTCATAGATATATGCGCACGCAGGGAAGAAACAGAGCTTGCAGAAAAATATGAGAAAGTTATTGTAGACTTAAAACATAATACAGAGCAGCACGCCTTCGACGGCGAATGGTATCTTCGCGCGTTTTTCGATGACGGCACAAAGCTTGGGAGCCATGAATCCCCCGAGTGCAGCATAGATTTGGTATCGCAGGCATGGTCTGTTCTGTCGGGAGCCGTGCATGCCAGGCGCGCATTTATGTCCGCGGCGGATAAACTCGTGATGCGCGAGGAAGGCGTTATCCGGTTGCTTATGCCGCCTCTTGACAAATGGGACAAAGACCCCGGATATATAAAATGGTATCTGCCCGGCGTGCGTGAAAACGGAGGGCAGTATACTCACGCGGCTGCGTGGTTTATAATAGCCGCCGCAAAGCTGCGCCAAAAACAAAACGCGCTTATGCTGTTTGAAATGATAAACCCTATTAACCACACAAGAACGCCCGCGGGCGTTGCCAAATACAAAGGAGAGCCGTACGTTGTAGCGGGAGACGTATACAGCGCAAAGGGGCATGAGGGGCGCGCCGGCTGGACGTGGTATACAGGAAGCGCCGGCTGGATGTACCAGGCTGCCATAATATATATACTCGGCATGTATATAGAGCGCGGCAAGCTGTACATATACCCGTGCCTGCCCGATGATTTCGGGAACTACAGCATAGAATACCAAAGGGGAGAATGCAAATACATAATAACTGTGGAACTTACCCCCGGTTATCAGGGAAGGGCATGGCTAAGCATGGACGGCGGCCCGAAGGTGCACGAACTGGCGCTTGATGCGGCTGCAGGCGAACATAAAATATATGCCTGCTGGCAGCCTTAAAATCGTTGAAAGCAGAGAAAACAAACGCTGTGTGCATAAACCGGAGGAAAACCAAAGACACAAATGCCGTTTGGAGTTTTATAACAATCAATATACATAAAGTTTTTATCATGGGGTAATTATGTTCTTATAGGTCAGCATACATAAATTTTTACTGGCTTTAACCGCGCAATCAGCATACAGTCTATTTTAATATTTGCTTGTTTGTGGTATAATCAATATCATTATAATTAATCATAAATATTTTAACAAAAGCAAGGGAGTATCAGTATGAAACGGATACTAATCGTCGATGACGAACCAAGCCTTATAAAAGGACTTCGGTTTAACTTAGAGCAGCAGGACGGTTATACAGTTGACGAGGCGCTTGACGGCCTGCAGGCACTCGATATGTTTGCTGCAAATAAGTATGACCTTGTCCTGCTAGACCTTATGCTGCCTAAGCTGGACGGAATGGAAGTCTGTCAGAGAATACGCAGCGTATCAAACGTGCCGATTATTATGCTTACAGCCAAGGACGATGATATGGATAAGATAATGGGGCTGGAGTTCGGCGCGGACGACTATATGACAAAACCGTTCAATATGCTCGAATTAAAAGCGCGTATAAAGACGATTTTCCGGCGAGTCGAGGGTAACGAAAAAACGCGCGGACCGGAGATTCTGCGCGCGCGCAATATAACTGTGAATCTTGAAAACAGAAGCGTGGAGATAGACGGAAAAGATGTTTCTTTAACCGCCAAGGAGTTCGATTTGCTTCAGCTTTTTATAACAAATAAGGGTAAGGTATACGACAGGGAAAAGCTGCTGGAGCTGATATGGAAATACGAATATATGGGCGATCTTCGCACTGTTGACGTACATATCCGGCGGCTCCGAGAGAAGATAGAAAGCAATCCGGCAAAGCCCGAGTTTATTATGACCAAGTGGGGAGTGGGATACTATTTTTCGGATAAATAGCTTTCTGTATTCCATACGGTGGCGATTTGTTTTAATATATCTTGTTGTGGCCGCATCTGCATTTGCAGCGGTCACTTTTGTAATAACTTATCTGGCAGAAGACTATCTTGTGGGGCTTCGTGTGCGCGACCAGCTAAAAAACACAAATCAGGTTGCAGTAAGCATGGCGCCTCATCTGCAAAGCGGCAATGCAAAACTCATGTTTGAACTGGCGGAAGAGAGCTCCTTAAAATACGGCGGCCGGTTTTTGGTTCTCAATAAATCCGGTATAGTACAGACGGACAGCTTTTCAATATTAGGCGGGCGAAAGCTTGAATATAAGGAAATATCGGATGTGCTGCTGGGGCCCGCTGATACCTCGTACGGTTTTTACAGAATAGAAGACGGTGCCGATGAACCGTTTTACTCGGTATACTACACATCCGCTGTAGTTTACGGTTCACAGACAATTGGGGCTGTGCTCTTTGCTGCGGATATTCAGGATGTTGTGGTTTTAACACAGGAGTTTTTAAACATCGTCGTGCTTATAGCAGCGGCAGCTTGCATAATACTTGCTGTGCTGTGCATAGTTATATCGGGCTACATAACGCGCCCTATAAACGAGCTTAAATCGGTGGCTTTATCGATATCGCGAGGAAACCTTCACCAACGTATAAGGGTTTCGGGCAGAAACGAGATGGCGGCGCTTGCGGATACTTTCAACACCATGAGCGAGAAACTAGAGAATCTGGACAGAAAGCGCAGCGAGTTTGTATCAAATGCATCGCACGAACTGAAAACTCCGCTGAGTTCCATGAAAATACTGATAGAATCACTTTTATATCAGGACGGTGTTGACGAGAATATATACAAAGAATTCTTAAGTGACATAAACAAAGAGATAGACCGCTTAAACGAAGTTATCACCGGGCTGCTGACGCTTGCAAAAACCGACAGCGAAACAGAGGCGCTGCGGCTGGATAAGATACTTTTAAGCGAACTGCTTTATAAATCCGTTGCCGCATTGAAGCCGATAGCCAGCGAAAAGGGCGTTTTATTGTCTTATTCTGTGCTTAACGATATGGTGGTTGAGTGCGATGCTTTAAAAGTTATGCAGGCGGTTATGAATCTTATAGATAATGCGATAAAATATACCGATGAAGGCGGAAATGTGTCAGTGACGCTGCAGAAATCAGGCACATTTGCGGCTATAGCAGTAAGTGATAACGGTTGCGGAATACCGGAATCGGAGGTTGAGCACCTCTTCGACAGGTTTTACCGCATAGACAAGGCGCGCGCGCGCGATACCGGAGGAAGCGGACTTGGGCTGCATATAGCAAAAAAAATAGCGCTTCTTCACGGCGGGAACATAGAGGTTAAGAGCGAAGAGGGAAAAGGCAGCGTGTTTACGCTGTATCTGCCAAAGAAGGCATAAGGGAGACATTATGGCAAAAAAACTTATTGTTATATGCATGGCTGTGATGATAATTATAGCGTCCGCATGCGAGAATAATGCCAGAACGCCACAGCAGAACCTGCCGGATATTAACCCGAAGGCCGAATCAGCTAATAAAGATACGGCTAATGTTGCGTTGTATTACTGCTACAACGGAGAAAGGCTGCTTGCATCGGAGACGCGCGCAATCGAGGTGCCGGTAAGTGATTCGCTGGAGGCAGCGGTAATCCGGGCGCTTATAGCAGGGCCTTCTGCGGAGAGGGGCGAGTTAAGCGGCCTCTTTTGGGAAGAAGTAAAACTTATAAGGGTAGACTCAAACGCCGATATTTTTTTCGTTACGCTGAGTGAAGAATTTATTACAACTACTCCCGCAAAAACTGTTCTTAACGAGCCGGACGTACAGGAACGCAAAAAACTGGCTATTTATTCTATTGTCAATACCATAGTCGAAATGGGTAAATTCTCTCGTGTCCAGATATATGTGGACAGGCAGGGCGGCGTCGGTCAGCGCATTACGCTTGCTGAAGCGGGCTGGAGCGTTGAGGACACTGCGCATTTAGAGCCTTTGCAGCGTAATCAGGATATTATTTTAACGCCGCAGAACACGCTTATCGAAGCTCTTGATTCTTACTCAAAAAAGGATTGGACGCGCCTTTACGACTTTACAGCATATATGAACAAAGACGGCTCTGTAAAACCTGATATTACCGATTTTTCCGCAACGTTAGCGGCAACAGGCAACGTGCTTGACAGCTTTAATGTAACCGATGCTAATGTATCTTACAGCGGGCAGTCTGTTGTGGTGATGCTTAATTATACTATAAGCGCACGGGAAGGGGATTTAATAGAGCGGACAAGCATACCGGTTGTGCTCGTCAGGGAACATGAAATCTGGAAACTAACATATGCATCGCTTGTTGACGTGCTTATAAACGTGGGGTACAGATATGGTTAAAAGGGTATTTTTGACCGTACTTGCATTATGCGTACTGTGCGGCTGCAGCGTTATACGGGAAAACGGAAAACCGGGGAAGAAAATACCGGTAAGCGTGCTCGATTTAAGCGGTCTTGAGTATTACGGAAGGGTCGACAAATCGGCTGTCTATTTTTATAACGAAACAAACGGCACTCTGACTGCGGAGCTTCGCACACTCGTTATCGGGCAGGATACCAACCCGGCAGAGGCCGCAATAGAGCAGCTTTTAGACGGCCCGTCAAACCAAAGCTTAAAAGGTGTGGCGCCTGAGGGGATGACATTAGAATCAATAGAGTTTTCGAGGGGAGTCGCCAATATTTATTTGAATTACAAGGGCGGGCAAATGCAGCCTCGGCAGGCATACCAGCTTGAGCTTGCGATAACCAATACAGTAACGGATATATTGGGCGAATCTCATATATGTGTGTTTTACAACGGCATAAGAGCCGGATTTATGGGTTATCCGTCAGCGCCCTTAAAAAAACAGACGGGCAGTATAGAAGAGGCGTTTTTAAATGCGTATGCCCGGTATGTGCCGGAAACTCCGGCGGCGGCAGAACAGGAAGCCGACGAGCCGTCGGAAGCGCCGCGCCCGAGGACAAGCGAAATTTCGACAGTGCTGTACTTTGTTTCAACCAGCGGACAGTACATACTGCCGGAAGTCCGCACAGTTAAATATACCGAAGATGAATATGTGAATGCGCTTATCGAAGAATTAATAAAAGGCCCTCTTAACACATCGAGTATGGAGAGCCCTTTTTCAAGCGAGCTGCAGCTTATGGCAGAGCCGGAACTTGAACAAGCAGCAGGCGGAGGATACCGCTTAAGGCTGCGGTTTAACATCCGTCCGGAAAGGTCGCAGTTCCTTCATCAGAAAGAGACGGAGCTTTCTTACGCGGCGCTTGTATATACTATTATGGGTTTTATACCGAACGTGCAAAGCATAGAAATATACGAAGGCAGCAAGCTTATAACTGCGCATGGCGCACAGGACGGATTGTTCTCAAGAAACAGCTATAAAGGATATATAGGCAGCAGTGTACCGCTTTATTTTGCTGACAGGAACAGTGACCTGTTACTTGAAATTCACCGCAGCCTTGAACAAGGGCAGACATGGAGCGCCAGAGCGCGCGTTATAGAGCTGCTGCGTGGGCCGCTCGAAAAAGACGGAGACAACGTATGGCCTGTAATGCCTTCCGGCGTAACTGAGGCGGATATAATTTCCGTAGACGTATATAACGATACGGCATATGTGAATTTTTCGCAGCATTTTAGAGACGCATGCGAAGAACTTACCGCAAAAAACGAGATGCTGCTGATATTTTCGCTTGTTAATACAATAACCGCCATGGACGGTATAAGCAAAGTGCATTTCTTAATCGAAGGCAGACAGACTCTTCAACTTGCAGGCAGCCTTTGCATATCCGACCCATTTCTTCGCAATTACGGTATTATAAAAAGCGGCGGTTAAACCTCTATACGTATTTTGTATTCGGTAAGCCACATGTTAAGCTGAAGCAGAAACGCAAAAAGCTGGGGGCTTGTCATAAGCTGTCCGAACCACGGCGTAATTATTAAAAGCGAATCGAGCATTTCATATACTGTTTCTTTATCGACAAGAGCATGCAGAGGCGCGCTGTTATCCGCAAGTGTCTGCCGAAGCGCTTCGGATACAAGCCTTAAGAACAAAGGGTGATATGTTTTAGGGTACGGGCTTTTTTTCCTGCTGCAAATGCATTCCGGGAGCATATCCTTTACTGCAAGACGCATTATTCCTTTTTCCATACCGCCCAAGTTTTTTATATTCCACGGTATGTTCCATGCGTATTCGGCGATACGGTGGTCGCAAAAAGGCACGCGCACTTCAAGACCGCACGCCATGCCCATTCTGTCTTTGCGGTCAAGAAGGTTTGACATAAACCATTTTATACCAATATAAAACATCTGGCGGCGCCGGCGCTCCAGAGCGTTTTCGTCGCCGAGAAGAGGCGTTTCTTCCGCCGTGTCAAAATACCGGGATTTAGCGTATTCCTCGATATTTATATTAGAGAGCGCTTTGCTCATCACGCTGCGCCTAAGCTCTAAGGAATTAGACCAAGGAAACATATCAAGATTGAGCATATCTTCGCGGTAAAACCAAGGATAGCCGCCGAAAATCTCATCAGCGCACTCGCCGGAGAGCGCAGGTTTATTGATAAAATAATGCCTATTTAGGTATTTCTATTTTCAGCTTAAATTCAATACTCTTATCCTTGTGAAAATATATTATATCTATCAGCTGTGCAAGTATGTTTCGGGCGGGATGATTACTGTTAATAAATTGCTCCATTGCAGACATATAGCTGCGCAATTTATGATCGAAGCCGTCTATATTTTTTTCAAGGTTGTTTATCATGCGCCTGGACCTGTCTATATTATTTAGAAGCTGATTTTCAATATAATTATATTGAGCTATTTTTATACTGGCGTACTCTGGCCCACACTTTGAAAACTCCAAATTTTTAAGCTGTATAAATGATCGGTACTCTTCTTCGGCTTTTGTTTTATCTTGACGGGCTTTGTTAAGCAGTATATTAAAATTTTTAGCTTTGCTCTTATAATCCAGCCCGGATAAATACCCTTCATAGTAATATCGGGTATCATTTAGAAACGCTCTTAACGAACATAACAAATCGTGTTCGGATATTATTTTATTGCTGCATCCACGTTTACCGTAACGTACATATTGGGTGCAATTATATGCGGCCTTGTCTTTTGCCCTTCTTAACATAAGACCGCCTACATGATGATTGCATTCCGTGCAGACACACAAGCCCTTGAATATATAATTATATCTGCTGCCCCTGTAGTTTTGTTTGCTTCTTTCCTTTCTTATCTGCTGCACCAAGTCGAAATTGGCTTGCGGTATGATTGCTTCATGGTGGCAGGGGAACTTAATATGTTTTTCTTCCGGCAGCCTTATAGCTCTGCCTTTAATACCGATAACTTCTTTTTTATGCGTTGTTAAAGTTCCGCAGTATATGTCATCGGACAGAATGCGGGTGATGTGATATGGCTCCCAAACCGGGTTCACTTTCAACCCGTATATGCGTCCTCTGGCTCTGTGCACCCTGTTGTAATACTCGCTGGGGGTAGGGAAGTTGGTGTTTTCATTAAGATACCTGGCGATTTTCGCATAGCCGAAGCCTTTTAAATACAAGTCATATATTAGCTTAATGCAAGGCTCAATATCCCTGTCTGCTTCAAGCGAAGTCTTGTCCTTTTTGATATACCCGTAATGATTGCCCATGATTAAGCTGCCGTTTTCTTGCTTGGAATGCAATACCCTGCGTACCTTTTCCGATGTTTGTATAATAAATTGTTCATTGCTCCATGAAGTGACCCCTGTCGTATTGTTGTAGATTTCATGCCCGGTGTGCACCTCAAGACAGCGGCAGTTCATTCTTTTTAAACGTTCAAATGTCAGCAGTACCACAGACTGCCTTCGCCCTATTCTTGATTCGTCTTTGGTAAGGATTGTATCTATACTGCCCTGTTTAACCAAATTCATCATTTCAATGAACGCCGGACGGTCGAACAGAGTATCATCATATTTGGTAACAGTATAGCCGCTGAAATTATCGTCTACAAAAATTTTTTCAACAAACAGGTTATTAGATAAAGCAAATTTGTTTATTAAGTCTGTTTGCGATTCTATGCTGGCATAACTTTCGTTGTCTTCGTCCCTGCTTATCCGGCAATATCCCACTACCATAGCGAAACCTCGAGTACCATTAAATCAATAAATCCTAATATGAATCGGTAAGCGCAGCAACAAGCGTATTCCGGTAATCTTTAACGCCGCTGGCAAACACGATAACCCTGTGTTCTTTTTTCAGTTGCTCGATACAATCCTTATATTGGTCAAGTGATTCATCTTTGGCAAGGTATACATTTGCATATTTATTTTTACCGCTGATAAATAATGTAACCTTCATGCCCTGCATGCCCCTTTTCATACTATGCGCAGAGAAAACACATTATCCGATTAAATGTTCACATGCCTGTTTGTATGATATAATTATGCTAAATACTGCAAAGCGTTGTAAGCATTTATTAGCAATGCGGAGGTATAAGAATGTCTGAATATCCCAAAAGAGCTCGCATACTGCTTTTGCTGAAATATTTTATGCGGTATACGGACGAACAGAACCCCAAACAACTAAGTGAAATAATAGAATACTTAAACCAAAAGGGTATAAAGGCTGAACGTAAGGCGTTGTATGCCGATATCAACCTTTTGAGGGAGGTAGGCTATGATATCGTAAAAACATACGAAGGGAAGGCTGCATATTTTCTCGGGCAAAGGACGCTTGAGATGGCAGAGGCTCAGATATGCGCAAATGCTGTGGCTGCTGCGCGTTTTGTAACGGAACGAAAATCGCACGAACTTATAAGAAAGCTTGCGGACGGGTTCGGCGATGAGCAGTCCGCAAAATTTCGCCGCAATATGGAGCTTGCCCGTGCGCAAAAGACACACAACGAAGAAATATACTACAACATAGACAAAATCGTACACGCGCAGAATTTGGGCAGAAAGATTTCGTTTTTATACTTTGAGTATATGCCGGATAAAACGCAGCGCCTAAAACGGCAGGGACAGCGATATTTGGCTAGCCCATATACGCTGATGTGGTTTGAAGACGCTTATTATCTTATATGCAATATAGACAAATACGACAATCTTTCGCATTTCAGAGTAGACAGGATGACGCGTGTGGAAATAGAAAACAAGCCGCTAAGAAGCATAAGCGAAGTATCAGAATACAAGAACTATATTGACTTTGA
>CAZSMH010000007.1:0-23387 GCA_964607965.1 uncultured Christensenellaceae bacterium | reverse complement strand
AGAGGCTTTTCTGTTTATTAATATTGTAAGCAGCCAGATGTTTAAACTATAAAACTTCTTTAAGGAGATGAGCATTATGGAACAGTTGCCGCAGAACCAGATTTCAAAGACAAAAACAGATATTGCAGCCGAGTTGCCGATGTCGTGCGATGCATCATACAGTTTCAGTTATGCTGAAGAAGGCGTTTTTTTGGAAGTCGAAAAAGAAAAGGGAGAGGGACATCCGCTTAACACACAGGCTGTTATATATGATATAGAACGTCGTAATATTAAAGGGGTCAACAGCGATAGCGTAAAGCTTTGTCTTCGTCGCGGCGGACGGCAAAAAATTGCCGACCAGCAGGATGCGCTGCCGGCTGATTCGGATATATTCGTACAAATCAGCAGCAATGATATGGTGGCCTCAATGATACTTTTGCCACCTGTTATATCCGGCGTGTGTAAAACAGATGAGGAAATTTTAAAAACAATCAAGGAAAAGTGGAAGGTTGTTTTCGGTATAAATGAAGAGCTTGTGCGCGCCGCAGTTAAGAGCGGTTCATATTACAGACCGATTAATCTTGCTCAGGGGAGGGCGCCGGAAAAAGGCAAAGACGGCGAGCTCGTATTTCTGTTTAGCACAAAGCACAGCATAGCGCCTAAAATTCTAGAAGACGGCAGCGCTGATTATAAGAATTTGAGCATATTCGAAAGCGTTGCGCAAGGCGCGGAAGTTGCCAAATCAATACCGCCTGAACCCGGCATAGACGGATGCACCGTAACCGGAAACGTTATTCCGGCTCCCAAAGGGATAGAGCGAAAGCTCCCGAAAGGAAGGAATGTAAATATATCTGACGATGGATACTCTCTGCTGGCTGCCAAAAGCGGCCGTGTGGATTATATAAACGGCAGGGTAGAGATATCCGATATATACAAAATAAAGGGCGATGTCAACATGGGCGTTGGAAATGTCAGCTTTGAGGGTGACATCATTGTTGACGGAAATGTTATCTCCGGCCTTACAATACAGGCTACCGGCCTTATTGAGGTCCGCGGCTATGTTGAAGCAGCAACACTGATTGCGGGCAAGGATATTATACTCCGCAACGGAATGCAGGGCATGGGGCAGGGCAGGCTTGAAGCTGAAGGAAACATAGTGGCGCGGTTTATAGAGCGCTCCACCATTTCTGCAAAAGGCAACATCGTTGCGGATTATATAGTGCAATGCATTGCTACTGCGGGCGGTTCCGTTACCATGAAAGGAAAATGGGGAAAAATTCTGGGCGGTGTGGTTCGCGCAGGCAAAGAGGTTACGGCACGCATAATCGGTTCTCCGTCCAACGACAGAACGCAGCTGGAACTGGGAATTCTGCCGGACGAACGCGCCAGATATACAAAACTTGGCAAAGAAAAAGGAGAGATAAAAGCGCAGCTTAACAGAATAAACAACATAATAGGTGTTATGCCGGCGGCAAATCTGCCCCCCGAGAAACAGGCTATGTATCAGAAACTTCTTGATACCGCAACTCATCTGGAGGAACAATACGAAAACATAACTCTGCAAATAGAGGAATTAAGGATGCTGCTTAACACGAATAGTGGGGCACGGGTTAACGTACTTAAAACAATTTATCCTAACGTGCGTATACAAATAGATTCAGGCATATTGACTACAAGTTCGCTCATTGAGTTTGCAACTTTCCGTTTCAAGGAAGGAGAAGTAATGTTCACCGCTTGTGAACTGCGCTCTTAGCTCAAAATGCACATTTAATGCACAAATAATGAAGCCTCCGTACCAATTGAACGGAGGCTATTTATAATGCTGTTGTCAGCTAAATATATCGGTGCCGAAAGTATAATCTTTATCGAAAGCATACTCGGTGTCGGGCGGTATGTCTGCCGCTAAGCTGTAAACCTCCATCATAATTTTAACCTCCAGCATGCCATAGGGCTGCGTTTGTTCGTCATCGTCTTGAGTGACACCTTGAGTATCGTCTTGAGTATTGCCGTCTTCAAAAGCCGGTATATTATTTTCGGTTTTCAAATAAGCAAAAAGGCCGGTTACTTTTATGAAGTATTTGCCGTCTGCAAATACAGACAGTATTTTTTTAAGACTCTGATAATTACTTGTAAAGGTTATTGTAACCGGAAGAACATACAGATGTCCGGACTGTACCGGTTTACCGAAAAGAAAAGTGTCCTTGACTGCATCATTTGATTTAACGGTTTCTTCAAGAAATACAAGCAGCGGCGGCTGGTCGTTACCCTTGGTAATATTGCTGCTCAACTCATTAACAACCGCCATGTCTTCGGCTATTCTTTTTTCCAGCGCTGCGTTGCTGGCCTGCATCTGCTGGCTGGCTTTAAGATTTGTATCGCTGTCGGTTATTTTATTATTCAGCTCACTCATCTTTTCTGTATGCGGCTGCAGAAAGAAGAAATAATACATACAAAAAACTGCAAATATCAGCGCAATTACAATAAGCACTTTTTCACGTTTTGATATACTCATTGATTATCCTCCTGTGGGCTTACCTTATTGCTTGCATCTGAATCCGTTTTATCAGCGGTACCTTTTTCGCCTTCTTCGACAGCCGCTCCGCCGGAGAGTGATTTATATAGTACGGCGTCTATGCTGAAAGCGGTATAATTCTCATCCGGAAGAAGCGTGCTGCTTGAAACCAAAACGCTGCTAAACATATCCGAATTTCGGAGCCTTAAACAAAAGACGGCTATGGCTTGGTCATCCGGCGCTATGCCGGAGATCCCGACGGAATTATCAGAAAACATAATATCAGTAAGCAAAGCTGTTTGGGGCAGCGACTTCTCAATAACGGAAAGATACGACAATATATCAGAACGGGAACTGTAAAGAGCTTCAAGCTGTGCACGCTGGTTGACCGCAAGAGCAGCGGTATCGGTCGTTTCCGCGAACATTTTTTCTGTTATCGTAAGTTTGCTTAAATCATTCTCAAGCTTTTTTAATTTTCGTTCGGCATCGTCGTAAGCGCGGGTCGGCAAAACAACTCCAGCAAGCAAAACTACGGCAAACAGAATAACAAGCAATACATATGTACGCTTTTTACTGTTTTTTTCGGCGCTTTTGCGTACTGTAAGAAGATTAACGTCATTTTTCATGGGAGTTCCTCCCTTAGTGTAGCCGCATATGCATTAAGCAGAAATGCAAGACCGGGGCCGGATGATTTATTGGACAGAAACAACTCTTCCGCTGAGCGGACCGGAAGGCCGAAATAGTCTTCCATATACTCTTGCAGACCCGGCAGCAAAGAGCCGCCTCCCGAAAGATAGATTCTTCTTACAGGCAGCTTAGAACGAGTACGGTAGTAGTCCAAAACACGGTTTATCTCCAGCAGCAGCGAATCCACCTCATAAGCAACGGCAGATTTTAATTCCGTGTCTGTATGTGATTTGGTAAGCAAATTGACTTCGCGCTTTAAGACTTCCGCCGCAATAATATCTTTTCCTGTGCTTTTTGCAACTGCATCGGTTATCGTTTGGCCGGAACGCTTTATTATGTTGCTTACATAATAATTGCCGTTATGATAAACGCTTGCGCGTGTTGTTTTAGAGCCAAAATCGAGTATACATGTGCCGTCATCTATCGCAAAATCTTCATTGAAGGAATGGTTATATTTAAGCAGCTTCTCGCGTGCGTTTTCACAGGTATCTACGACATTAAGCTTTAAGCCGGCCATAGACAGCACCTTCTTGAATTTGGCGATTATGCGCTTGTGGGCAGTGCAGACAAGCACCTTGTACATGTCAATGCCTTCCTCTTGTATCAATTCGGCAATTTTATAATCAATATTATATTTATCGGGGCTGACGGGAAGATAACCGGACATTTCGTTGAGTATGTTTTGATAGAGCTCTTCCTCGGGAAGGACAGGAAGAGTAAAATGACGGGTTATGATATCGCTGCCGCTTAACACAAGCGTGCACTTTCCTCCCGATTGATGCGCTATTTTTTTTGCTCCTTTTAGTGATTTGACAAGAGCATCGTCATAAATAATATTCAAGTCATCAATACAGCCTTCCGGCATTTTATGAACGACAAACTTGACGATACGGCCATCAGATGCGGTCTGTACTATCTTTAGATTAGAATGACCTATATCAAGCGATACAGCTGCTGTTTGCTTTACTGGCATGCATACCTCCTAAAGTTTATTGTCGGCCGACGGCCGCAATGCTTTGGTCTGAAATAACGTCCGCTGTGACAGAAATCATTGAACTTCCGCCTCCGCCGAAAAAGAAGCTTGTTTCGGGATCGGCCAGAAGATCGTCGATGACGGACTGGCTGTATGTAACTGTCAGCCATCCGCTGCTGTCTGAATAGAATAAATCATCCATTACAAATACAGCACCGGATATACTCGGGCTTCCCGATACTGCTATATCGCCGGCGGAGAAAAATATGCCGGACGCGCTGAAACCGCCCAAGTTTAGCTGGGTAGATGAATAGATTACGCCGGCGGAGCTCATGCTGGTAAGCGTGATAGAGCCCGAGGCATACATGTTGCCTATGCTTGAACCGCTGATTACATTAATGCTGCCGCCGACAACAGCAGACCCGTCGGAATGAAAATTAGATAGAGTAAGATTTCCGTCACATACAATATCGCCGTAATAGTTGCCGCCGCTGATTGTTATGTTGCCCCGGCAGTGTATATCTCCGTAAAAGTCCGCACCGCCCAGAGACAGGTTGCCGTCGCAGTAAATACTTGCGTATATATCGCCGCAGCTTGGAATGGTCAAGTTGCCGCGGCTGTATATGACAGAACCCCTGTCTGCTATACCATTGGTAGTGACGGAAAAGTCTACATCAGGGGCGCCGACAATATAGATTTTTTCTGTCGAGCCAGCAGTATATGTATAATCATTTTGTGTGATATATACATCTGGAGAAGAGATGGAAGGTGTACTATACGAGGGATAAGACAGCGCGTCCGATAATGCATCGCCCGCTGTAGGGTCAATTACTAAATCGCCTCCTGAATGGTTTAAACGCGTATACCATGGGCTGGGGTTTACTTCTACAAATTCGCCGAGCATTACATTGCCCGTCACGCCCATGCCGCGGTTCGCGGCGAGATACAGCTGTCCGCCCACATATATTGCCCAGTTGTCTAAAAACCAAGATCCTGTCCGCAAATCAAGCCGTACCACCGAAACGTTGCCTTGAACCTTATATTTTGTTCCATCGGCAGCAGTAGAAGTAGTGGTTATATTAAATGACTGCAGGTTAGGATCGGAACCGGAAACCGAAAAAACAGTATTAGTGGTTATGTCGCTAAACGCCGGCTCTGCGAAAGTAAGCTGTGCGTTCGTATTTATTCCGGAAAAGAAATTTGTAAAAAGGGTAGAGTAAGTGCTGCTGTCCGCATCCAGCATCTGCGCGTAATAGCTTGAAACCTCGTGCTTTATGTGTTCTATCGCGCTGCTGACACCGGCCTCTGCCGCATAATAAGCATCGTTTGTAGTGGAGTCGGACGTGTTCATTCTCAGCGTGCCCAAAGCCATAGTAGTAACGGCAAGCCCGATAACCAGCATAAAACAAATAGTAACCACTGCCATAAGCAGCGCAGAGCCGCGCCGGTTATTAACTATTCCTTTTAATCTCACAATCATCACTCCTTTCGGCGTTATTTCGCCAGCGTAAGAGACGTCTGCAGGTTTGCGCCTTTAGTGTTGCTGACAGTGATGCTGAGCAAAGATGTTGAGTCATCAAGGCTTACTTCAAATGAAACGATCCTATCGGCAATGGGAGTACCGTTTTTCAGCACGTTTTGTCCGCTGTGGCTGTAAACGTTGCTGCCGATTGTAAGCGCGTTGTCATTAACATCAATGCTGTCAACATCGGCAATACGCGCGCTGTTGGTGATTTCGGACAATATCTGCCGCAAGCTTTGCTGTTCGTCCGCCGATTCGGTCTCAATAGTATAGAGCGATAAGCCCTGACCGAACAAGGTAAACATTAATCCTGCCGCTACTGCAAGAATCGCAATAGTAACGAGCAGTTCAATTAATGTGAATCCCTTATTGCCCATCATGGCTCCTAATTATTTATTGATATATACGTCTGGGACACGCCCACAGGCGTATCCGAATCAGGAAAATCGTATACTTTTGCAGTCACATTAATCAGAGACGTATCTCCGGATATAATGTCAATATGCTTTACAATACTGCTCTGGTCACCGACTATTGATACAGAGTCTTTATTTGCCCGCGTACAGTATACCGCTGTTTTACACCCCTGGCCGAGAGTTATGTTGGGCGATGTGCTTGATTCGGGTTTTTTCATAGCGTTTACAACAAGCATACAGTTTCCGTATGCGGAGGTTCCCGTAAGCTGTGTTCCGTCGCAGGAAAGAGTATAAACTCCGCCGGACACTCCAAGCGAAATATTAGCGGGTATGGAACCGAAAAGCTGCCATTTTCCGTCCGGCATTACCGCAAGCATCTTGCCGTCATCCATAAGCAGCAGATGCGCGAATACGCAGGCGGAGGTAAAAAGATTTCCCGCAGTGCCGTATGGCAGAATTGTTGCAGACAGATAATAATCTCCCGCCTGCTGTTTATCCGGCAGACTGTCAAGCGCCTGCTTATATGTCGTGGAATACAGCTGCTCGATATAGTTCTGCGCTATGTAATTGGCGTTTAAAACGCCGCGTGCGGCTACATCGGTTTTGACGGCCTGAAGAAATATACCCAGCAATGGCAGCGCTACAATGCTGAATATGAAAACCGCCAGCACTACTTCCAACAGCGTATACGCTTTTTTATTCATTTTCATAGCAACAGCCCCAGATACCAGTCAATAAGCTCGTTCCCTATAAAAACGCTTGCAACTGTACCCAGAGCCAGAAAAGGCCCGAAGGGTATCGCATCGCCGCGTTTTTTACGCCCCGCCGCTATAAGCAAAACAGTAATAAGCGCACCCGCGATAAAAGCTATAAGATAGGCCGGTATTATAAGCTTCCAGCCGATTATCAGCCCGCAAAAAGCCATAAGTTTAATATCTCCTCCGCCCATCGCCTCTTTTTTAAGCACAAGACCGGCCAAAAGAGCAATCAGCAAAAGGGGCAGCCCTCCGGCGAAAAAGCCTATAACGTAGCTGTGCCACGGCCCGAACATTCCGGTGATTATTGCGGCTGCAAGCTGCACCACGCCGACAAACAGACCGGCTATTACAATGCCGTTGGGTATAATCATGTGCCGCATGTCTATAAACGCCGCAACGATAAGCAGGCTTATAAGCGCAGCATACACCGGCAGTACCCAAACGAGCCCGAGTTTTATATAAAGCAGCAGATACAGCGTGCCTGTAAGCGCCTCGATTGCCGGATATATTGGAGATATACGCGCTTTGCAGCGGCGGCATTTGCCGAGAAGCAGCGCATAGCTTAAAATCGGAACCATATCAAACGCACTAAGCCTTGCTCCGCAGGATGGGCATGAAGAAGGCTCTCTAACTATTGAACGTTCAAGCGGCAGCCTGTAAATGCATACGTTTAAAAAGCTGCCAATAAGCGTTCCGAATATAAAAACCAGCGTGCCAGTTAACGCCTCCACGCAAAAACCTTGCCTTTATACAATGTATATATATATACCACAAATAGCACGGGCAAAACAAATTACGAGTGGGATAAAATCCCTTGCCGAGTGCACAAAGCATAAACAAAAGAGAAAAAACGGCGGAAGTTTGTTCTTCCGCCGTTAGTAGTGCTTTTAGCTTTTACTTGATTACTCTATGGTAGCGTCTACTGCTGCTACACCGTCAGTAATCGTAATGCGCCCTAAAGCTCCTGTAAGATCTGCGGGCAGGTCACTCGGCCAAAGGTCGCCGACAGTCGTTTGAGCATCTGCAACTGCTGAAACCTGATTGGTAGGATAAAGAGTATTATGCAGATTGATAGCCTGAGCAATCATCTTTGCATTAGCTATTTCCACACCCTGCTCAGCTCTGTCTGATACACCCGCGAACGCAGGAACTGCTATTGCTGCAAGTATTGCCAGAATTGCTACCACAACAATCAGTTCGATGAGCGTAAAGCCCTTTTTGTTCTTTGCACGTTTAAACATAAAAAACTCCTTTCAAACTTCTAAATTATCACGCCTTAAATAATTTTGTTTGCACATCAATATATAAACAGCAATCAGATACGCTAAACATTATTTTGCTGGAAATTATTACAGGCTGTCGTACATTGTCAGCATGGGCAGAAGCACTGAAAGAATGACTAAAAGTACTATACCAGCGACAAAAACCAATAAAATCGGCTGAATAATGTTAACCATCCTTGTAATTGCTATATCAGCCTCTTCTTCAAAATACTCCGCTGTCTTTTCCAGCATTTCGTCAAGCGTGCCTGCCTCTTCTCCGATCCTTGCCATCTGAACAAGAAGGCCGGGGAATATGCCGGCTGCGGCTAACGCTGCATTAAGCGTACGTCCCTGCTTTATCTGGTCTTCAACGTCGTTTAACTTGTATTCCGCCAGCCGGTTTCCGACAACCTTAGAGGCGATGCGCAAAGACTGCGTAAGCGATATGCCGGTTACTGTCAGCGTGGAGAGTGTGCGGCTTACCCGTGCAGCAAGCAGCTGCACTATGGTCTTTTTCATTACAGGCATTTTGAATTTCATAGTGTCGAGAGAAAGCCGCCCTTTTTCGGATGATTTATACATTTTATATAAAGCAATAATCAGCACAAAAACCGCGACAAGCACAAGCCATTGGCTGCTTACAAAATCGCTGAAGGCGAGCATTGCAACGGTAATGCCGGGAAGTTCGGCGTCTGCTTTGTCAAAGAATGTGCGGAAGCTCGGTATTATTACCAAAAGAAGAAAGACAACAACGAGTATCGCTAATGAAAATACAATTATTGGATAGGTCATGGCGCTGCGTACACGTCTTGCCAGCCGGTATTCACGCTCAAAATGCGTAGCAAGCCGCTCAAGAGACATATCAAGTGTACCGCTTAATTCGCCGGCCTCTATCATTTTAACCATAAGGCTGGGCAGTGCGCGCTCGTGCATAGAAAACGCTTCGGAGAGGCTGCGCCCGCGCTGCAGGTCTTCGCCCACCTGTTGGAGTATAGCTTTAAGCTTAATATTTGCGGTTTGCTCCTCGAGCATTGTCAGCGTCTGCACAAGAGGCACGCCGGCCCGAAGAATGCTGGAAAACTGCGTGCAGAATACCGCCAGCGTCCTTTTTGGTATTTTGGCGGAACCCAAAGCAATATCCGCTGAACTTTTAGGGTATACTTCCGTTAAGTCCAGCAGATATAAAGATTTTCCTCTTAGCGTGTAGACAACTTCTTTCCTGTCGGAGGCTTCAATAATACCTTCAACCGTCTGTCCGGCACGGTTTGAAGCTTTATACATGTACTTGATAAAAAATCACTCCTTTTAGCTTGTTGTTTTTAAAGAAGAGAAGACAAATAGTTTTTGTCTATTGAATAAGCAAGTGCGGTGTCCCGGCTTATGCGCCCCGATTTATACAGATTCGCTAGAGAGTTATCCATCAATATGTTTCCAACGCCCGCCGAACCCTGCATAGCTGATGCTACCTGGTGAACCTTATTTTCTCTTATTAAATTACGTATTGCATGGGTAGCTACAAGCGTTTCCACAGCCACAACACGTGTCTTTTTGTCTGTGGATAGTATCAGTTGCTGAGATATAACAGCCATCAGCGTCATGGAAAGCTGCATGCGTATCTGCTGCTGCTGAAAAGGCGGGAAAACGTCTATAACGCGGTCTATGGTTTTAGCCGCGCCGGTGGTGTGCAGAGTGGAAAGCACAAGGTGCCCGGTTTCGGCAGCAGTTAAAGCAATACTGATAGTTTCAAGGTCGCGCATTTCACCTATCAGAATTATGTCCGGGTCCTCACGCATGGCCGCGCGGAGCGCCGTGGAGTAACTGACAGAATCAACGCCTATTTCGCGCTGGTTCACCATGCATTTTTTATGATGGTGAATATACTCTATAGGATCTTCCAGCGTTAATATATGTGCACTGCGGGTTTGGTTGATAACATCTATCATAGCAGCCAGCGTTGTGGATTTTCCGCTGCCGGTAGGTCCGGTAACCAGTATAAGACCGCGGTTTATAGAACACAGCGAATTTATGACAGGCGGCAGCCCAAGCGTATTGATATCCGGCGGATTGTACTTGATAAGCCTCATGGCTATTGCCACGCTCTGACGCTGCATATAGGCGTTTACGCGGAAACGGTATTTGCCCGGAATAGTAAGCGAAAAATCACATTCGCCGTTTTGCTCGAAGGCAGACCATTGAGTATTGTCCATAACGTCTTTTGCAAAATGCCAGGCCATTTCGGGCGTTACTGTTTCCTGCTCTATAGGCGTAAGCCCGCTGCTTAAACGCGCAGTGGGAGGAATACCGACGGATATATGAAGATCGGACGCACCCATTGAAGCTGCTTTTTCCATTAGTTCTGTGATGGTCATTCGTTGTCTCCTTTGTAAGAATACGATGTGCTGATAACTTCCTGAATGGTTGTAAGCCCCTTATCAAGCAGAGACCGGCAACCGGCAGCCAAATCTGCCATTTTCTGTTTTGATACTGCGTAATCGCGGATGACATCCGGCGTATCGCCCTTTACAATCATGTCGCGCACAGCTCTGTCAACAACGAGTATTTCGTGAACCGCCATTCTGCCCTTGTAGCCCGAATTGTTGCAGTAAGTACATCCTTGCCCGATATAAAGGGGTTTGTCATAGTTTGCGGGAAGTCCGGCTGCAGATAGTTCGAAAGCGCTTGGGGTATATGGCTTCTTGCAGTTTTGGCAAATGGTTTTTACCAGCCTTTGCGATAATATGCCGACAAGTGACGCGGCCAGCATATAGGGCGGTATGCTCATATCAATAAGCCTCGATATCGTTCCGGCTGCGTCGTTGGTGTGTATTGTAGACATAACAAGGTGTCCGGTTATCGCGGCGCGTATGGCAATCTCAACGGTTTCCTGGTCGCGTATTTCACCTATCATTATTATGTCAGGGTCCTGACGCAGTATTGAGCGCAGACCGGAGGCGAAAGTTAAACCGGCCTTGTTGTTCACCTGCACCTGATTGATGCCGTCCATTGTGTATTCCACAGGGTCTTCAACTGTAATTATATTTTTTTTAACATCGTTGACTTCGCCCAGCATAGCGTATAACGTGGTTGATTTACCGCTGCCTGTAGGTCCGGTTATCAGTATTATTCCATGAGGGTTATTAAGCAGAGCGTCAAACTTTTTCAAGTTATCAGCAGACAGCCCCAGCTTGTCTTTGGTCATATAATAATTTTGTTTGTCAAGCAGACGCATTACAACCTTTTCGCCGTGTACTGTGGGCATAGACGAAATACGGATATCTATTTCATTGCCGGACAGAATAAGTCTGTAGCGGCCGTCCTGCGGTATCCTCTTTTCGGCTATATCCATATTGCCGATGATTTTCAGCCGCGTTATAACCGCAGACTGCGCTTTTTTTGGTATAGTAAGGGCATTAATAAGCTGCCCGTCAATGCGCATCCTAACACGCACGCTGCTTTCTTCCGGCTCAACATGAATATCGCTGGCCTTTGCTTTTACAGCCTGTTCAAAAATAGAAGTTACAAGACGCACAATAGGGGCATTTGATATGTTTCCCCCTTCTGTTACTTCCGTATCGTCTTCCGACTGCTCTTCAGAGAGTTCCTTTATAGCTGTTTCAGCAAATTCGTTCCCGTAAACTATGCTTATAGCCGTTTCTATGGCATGCTCCGGCGCTATCATAGGCATCACTTCCATACCAGAAACGACCCGCGCATCCTCTATGGCAATAAAATCAATCGGGTCAGCCATGGCCATAAACAGCCTGCCGCCCTCTGTTTTTACGGGCACCATCCTGTGCTTGCGCGCCAGTGCAACGGGAACGTTTTTAGCGAGAGCCTTCGAGAACTTAACAGTATCAAGGTTTATAAACGGAATGCCCAGCTGATACTGCATAACCTCCATCAGCTGCTGTTCTGTAACAAAACCTTTGGATTTTAATATTTTTCCTAAAC
The DNA here is from genome assembly GCA_964607965.1 of uncultured Christensenellaceae bacterium. GTDB lineage: Bacteria > Bacillota > Clostridia > Christensenellales > SZUA-584 > SZUA-584. Next base: position 11,327 of record CAZSMH010000007.1, on the reverse strand, counting down.
GCTCGCCGGACTGCTTTTGCTCGTTTAGGCTTTCTTCAAGCTGTGCGTTTGTAATTATGCCAAGATCTATAAGCATTTCGCCCAGGTATTTATGCCTGATTGCCAATTAATTCACCCCTGTTTGATACTCAAATATTAAATAAGCCTAACTTAAAATATCAGATAAGCCTTAAATGTATATAAACGATAAGAATCAATTTAAAACAAGCGGTATGCAAATAAAACATTAACAAATTATACATTAATATTAAGCGTCAGGTTTAAAAGAGCCGCAACGGCTTTTTTGTGCTTTACATAAGAGAGCGTTTTATGTATACTTGAGTACGATATTTAAACAAAGGGGTTAAAAATGTTTAACAAATGCCTGAAAACATCCACCGCTGTCTTAATGATAGCGATAACGGTTATTATGCTTGCAGCATGCGGAGAGACAAAGCTTTCAAGGCCGCAGCCGAAGGTTGACGCCGTGATGGTCAAAGTATCCGGAAGCTGCGATATTGCGATAAGCGGCGATGTGATAACGGTATCCGGACAGACAAACATAGAGAAGGGTGCGCTTATACATGTATCCGTTGTTAACCAGTCCGGCATTGTAATAGACTATAAAACAATTACCAACGACAGCGATAATTTATCGTGCGATTTTCAAAAAACTCAAGATAAATACGGCGATACCAAGCAGATCACCGGATACATTACATTTGCGCCGGTCCGTTACGGCAAACAGACCGAGGAAATCTACGAGATTTACGGCGAAGAATTTGAAAATATTGAATATATAAAAGAAAATGTTATATGGGATAGTAAAGGTATTATTGTACTGTTTGCTTCGGAAACACTAAATTTAGAATAACCAAACAAAAACAATAGACGGCTGCGGGTTCGCGGCCTTTTTTATTGCAGCCCGCCGCTTCTCCACAGCGCTATTATAAGGTCTACCATTCGGCCGTAGCTTTGCACGCCGTCATGCTGCATGTTTGCTTTTAAAAAAGTGTTATTTACCTCTCTTGCCGCTTCGCTTATGCTGCCTTCATACTCTGCCCAGTAACGGCCCCTGTCCGCAAGATCCCGTTCTATAGCATAGGAGTAGTTTTGCCGCAATTCGTAATACAAGTTAGGGTCAGTGTTGTAAAGCGCGTTCATAGAGTTTATAAGAGCAAGCATAGTACCAGAGTATTCAATGGAAACATCGCCGGAAAAGCTGCTGATATAGAAGGCCAGAAAATTAGCCTCGTCCTCCCGTGCGAAACCGCGCTGGTGCGCAGCTTCGTGCAGGCATGAGGCCGCAAACAAAAGCATAGGAGCGTCCGTGTTAACATTGGCTTCTCCCGTATAAGGGAAGTATATGCCGGATATATGAGACCATGAAAGCCCGCGCGAACAAAGCACGGGTTTAATGCTGCCGAAACTGCCGCCTAAAAAATCAAGCCCGGCAGTATCTGCAGCTTTGCTGTAATACCCGTTTATACTGCGCATTATTTCCGCTTTTGAACCCTTGGGACAAAAAACACCGTCGTTATTTTCGGGAACAGACTCGCGAAGTGTATTCGCGCGGGAAATCAGCGTACCGCACACACTGTATAGTTCGTTAACCGATGACAAAGATGCGTCAAGATTAAGCGTTTTGCTCAAAGGCATGCGCGCATAGTTAAATCCCCATAGCCCTATAAAAAGAGCATAAAGCAAAGACGCAGCGGAAAGGAGCACCGCAGTGCGGCGCAGCACTGCCTGCCACCATGCGCGGCCTGCCTTTATAGCATGTATTACAGAAAAAATAACATATACAGCAACAGACAGCGCAAAAATATATAAAAGAAATTCTGCCAGCGAAAACGGCAGCAGGCCTGTTGCAGAGGAAAGCACGCTGTTGACATGAAAAAAGATACTACGCGAATATACCGTTTCGACAAACTGCGGGACCAGAAAGGAAAGTCGAAAGAGCGCATAGAAAACAAGACCCGGCAGCAGCCAGAGCAGCTTTTTAGCTTCTGTTTTTAGGTCAAAATCAGTCATATAAACTTTACTCCTTGTAGTATTGTTATTGTATACAAAGCTTCTCTTTTTGGTCAAATAAAATTTAATTAAAGTATATGAATATTAATATGGGGGCACTTTAAATCAACCAAAGGTTGGGAAAAAAGAATCTATAAAGCAGCACACTCGCCGGAAAGAGCAACAGTGGCGTATTTTTTTACTTCGCGGCAGAACAGAAGAAGGCTGGAATCCACATCCGCCATTCCCGGCAAATCTCTTGCAGTCATAGCGTCTTTTAGAGAATCAACAAGAGCCGGCGGATCAAACTTGCATGAATGGTGGCTGCTGCCTATATACCGGCTCATTATGTCTATGTATTCGCAATCCGGGCTCGGCTGAAAAACGCTGCGTACAAAATATTTGTCGTTATCGGTAAAATCCACCGAAAAAGTGTGCAGCTTTTCATCTTTATCGGCTGCTGCTTTTGCCGCAATTACCGAAAGCACGCTGGAATCTACTCCGCCCGAGAGAAATGCAGCGACGGGCACATCGGCTACAAGCTGGCGTTTTACGCTGTCGGTTATAAGAAATTTAAGCTTTTCCACGGCATCCTCAGGGCTGTCGGTAAAAGGCGCGGACTCAAACTGCCAGTACCGATGAACGTATGTTCCCAGCGGCGAATACAGCATGCATTCTCCGGGTTTTAATTCTTCGATGCCCGAAAACAGCGTTTTGCCGGCTGTGCGTGCAGGAGCGAGGGCGAACAGCTCGAGTATGCCATCCTCTCGCAGCACCGGCGATATGCCGGGATGCTTCAATATCGCCTTTATTTCCGATGCGAAAAGCAGCGCGCTGTTTACCCTCGCGATAAATAGAGGTTTAACGCCCATTCTGTCCCTTGCAAGAAACGCACGCTGTTTCTTTTCGTCCCATACTGCAAAAGCGTATATGCCGTTTAATTTTTCAACGCACGATGGCCCCCATTCGATATACGAGAGCAGCAGCGCCTCGGTATCGGAATAAGAGAAAAAACGATGCCCTTTTTGCGAAAGAGTCTGGCGAAGTTCCGGAGTATTGTATAGTTCTCCGTTATACACTATCGTATATGTATTGCCGCCGATGCTGCGTGTCATAGGCTGGCTGCCTCCCGCAGGGTCTACAACTGAGAGCCGCCTGTGTCCCAAGGCCGCCTGATGAGTAAAAAACGTACCGGCGGCATCGGGGCCGCGGTGAGAGATAACATCAAGCATCAAAGAAAGTGTCAGGCTTTCTTCTAACATATCATTTTCAAAATCAATGATTCCGGCGATTCCGCACATATGTATTAAGCCTCCAAAAAAAAGATTACAGTACAGTATATGAGAGGGCAAACGCGGCGTGAGTGGAAAAGAGGCGTTGCGCAGAGCTTATAAATAGTATACAATTATTGCAAAACAACGGAGGGATACTATGATACAAAACAGCCATACAAAGACTCTTGCTGTTTCCAGTATACTTGCTGCATTAATATTCAGTTTTACCGCCTTTTTAAGCTTTCGGTTGACAAGCACAAGCGCTTATATGCATTTAGGCGACTCCGTTATATACTGCGCGGGGCTGTTAGTTGGAGCCCCATGGGCTGCTGCGTCTGCTGCGGTAGGAAGTATACTTGCAGACCTTATTGTCGGCGCGGCCGAATACATACCGGCTACGATAATCATAAAAGGGCTGATGGGACTCCTTTGTGCCGTTGCAATGAAAAACGCCAAATTTATAAGGTTTATTTTTTCCTGTATACTTGCAGGCGCTGTTATGGTTGTCGGATACGGCATCTATGAAGTGCTTCTGGGAGGGTGGGGAAGAATGTTCGGCGGAATTGTACAGAACCTTATACAATGGGCGGCAGGGGTTACTGTAGCTGCGGCGCTTTATTATCCCATTAAGAGAATCAAAGGTGCAATAAAATGAAACTTACATGCATAGGACGGTACGGTCCGTATCCGAAACCGGGCGGAGCCTGTACGTGCTATCTGTTATCGCACGCGGGCAGAAATATAGTACTGGATTTAGGCTGCGGTTCGCTTTCCAAACTTTTAAGTCTAATCGGGGCAGAACAGATAGACGCGCTTATACTCTCGCATCTGCATTCCGACCATATAAGCGATGCGTTTACGCTTCGTTACGCTCTGGAGGTGTCAAGAAAATATAACCTTAGGACTATGCCGCTTCCGGTTTATATGCCGGATACGCCGGCGGAAGAAGCGGGTATTATATCTTCGCATCCCATGATAGATGCGCATTTTGTTACAGACGGAATGCAGTGCGGCATTTTCGATCTTTCCGCACGGTTTGCGCTTATGCCGCATGCGGTTTTGAGTTTCGCCGTATCTCTCGAGGCAGACGGCAAGAAATTTGTGTACTCGGGAGACACGCTGGACGGCGAGAAGCTTACGCCTTTCGCAAAAGGGGCAGACCTGCTGCTTATGGAAGCAGCCGTTCTTTCACAGCATAAACTGCCGGGAGTGCAGCATGTAAGTGCCGTTGAAGCGGGGCACATAGGTGCAAAGGCCGGAGCAAAAAGGCTGCTGATAACGCATATATTTCCCAAATACGACGAGAACGATATACTGGGTGAGGTGAAACAGGGTTTTGCCGGCGCAAAGCTGGCAGAAGAATTCGAAACCTACGAGGTATAGGATATGTTCGGCATAAGCGGGCGCGTGATGAATCCCCGGCCGCTGCTGCTGCCGGCGGTATGCCTTGCGGCAGGCATAGTGCTGGGGTTTTATATCGGGGTTGCCTCTTTATACATCTCGTCTGCCGCAGCGCTTATCTCTTTAACAGTTTTCTTATTGACAGGCCGGGTTGAATCGCAGTCATTAAAGGCGCGTTTTAGCGCATATTCGCACCTTATTGCCGGTGCTTTGTTTTTACTGCTAGGCGCGGCGCTGTGCACGGCGGTATCCGGCGCAGACTACGCAGATACGGGCAGCGGACAGACGGTAACAGGTGTTGTATACAGCGAGCCATATTCAAACGATTTCGGCAGTGTAATATGCTATATAGAGGACGCCCGTATAGACGGCAAAGAATGCGGCAACATAAAGCTCTATCTTCCGGAGGATGCAGATGTTGCGCCGGGTGATGTGATAATGGCAAACGCTGATACGCATATACCGCCGGGCGTGCGCAATCCGGGAGGATTCGACGAAAGGCTGCACCTGCTTACTCAGGGCATTTATTACAAGGCGTATGCCCAAAACGCTCAGGTGGTAGGCGGGCGCACAACGCCTTTTGTAATGCTGGCAAACATAAGGATGTTTGCAGGGCGTACCATAGATAATCTTTTTGAGCCGGATGTCGCGCCTTTGGTGCGGGGCATGCTGCTTGGAGACAAATACGATATAGATGAAAACACGGCATCCGCATTCAAAGACAGCGGTATGGCTCATGTGCTTGCGGTATCAGGCCTGCATGCGGGCATACTAATAGCCGCCGTTTACGGGCTGTTTTCACTGCTCCGCTTAGGGCGCAGGCAAAAGCTTATTGCCGCGCTTTTATTTATAACGCTGTACGCATGCGCCGCAGGCTTAACGCCGTCTATAGTACGCGCTTCGATAATGGCATCGGTTCTTATTATAGGGCGTCACACAGGGCGGCAGACCGATACGTTATCCAGCCTCGCACTGGCTTTTATAATATCTTTGATCATAAACCCTCTCGATTTGTTCTCCGCAGGTTTTTTGCTTTCATACGGCGCCGTTTTCGGTCTGCTTACCGTTTCGTGGCAGCTTAATCGAATATTCAATAAAATTATGCCAAAAGCCGCGGCCAAGGCTGTCTCTGCATCCGTCGGCGCTACGGCTGGCACTCTTCCGGTAATGGCAGCGGTGTTCAACCGCGTGTCGCTGCTTGGGCTTATTGCCAATATTGTAATATTGCCGCTGTGCTCACTGGCTATTGTGCTTTGCTTCGCTACTGTGGTTTTAGGGCTTGTTGTAGGCGATATCGCGCAGTACTTAGGATATGCCGCAGCCGCAGTGGTAAGACTGATGACGGGGATTGTAAAAGCGATAGGAGTACTTCCTTTTGCAGCCGTCAATGCGGCTGCGCCTCCGTGGTATGCCGTGCTTGGCAGTTACTTGGTTCTTTTTATATGTTCCAAATATGTGCTTATAAAAACAAAAGCTAAAGCTTTTTTATCCGCAGCGCTGGCAGCGGTTGTGGCCGCAGCCTTGCTGATACCCGGCGCTTTGGGTATGTACGTTGTGTTTCTTGACGTGGGGGAAGGCGATGCGGTGTTTCTTCGGACTTTGCAGGGCGGTGAATATTTTATAGACGGCGGCAGAGAACAGGCCGCGCAGGAGGTTTTAAGCTTTGCTGTAAGGAAAGGGATAACGCCGGATGCGGCTTTTGTCACGCATACCGACAGCGACCATTTTGCAGGCATTGTCCGGCTGTATGACGAGGGGCTTTTAAACAAGGTCTACTGCTCGCGGCAGGAGCAGAACGCCGTATCAGCGGCAATGCCGAAAGCACAGATAGTACCTCTTTCGGCGGGGGACACCGTTGCGCTGGACGATTATACAAAAGCCGTGGTATTATACCCGTACCGCCAAACACAAGCGCAGGGAAACGACGCTTCGCTGGTGCTGCGTATAGAATACGGCGGATACAGCATATTGCTTACGGGCGATATCTCCGGCCTTACGGAAACAGAGCTTTTCTGCTCTCATGACAGGGTAGATATATACAAAGCGGCGCATCACGGCTCTAAAAGCTCTTCGTACCGCCTGCCGCTTTCGGTGCTGTCTCCAAAATACAGCGTTATAAGCGTTGGGGATAACCCGCACGGGCATCCGCATAAATGGGCGGTGCAAAACTTAAACGATTATTCAGAGAGGCTGCTTATAACAAAACACGATTATGCAGTGGAGTTTTTCATAGACAGGGAGATAATAATAAATACATTCGGCAGGCAGGAAAATGGCGGATAAGGCAAACATCTATATATTCACCGGCGAGAGCTACATGATAAACAAAAGAATACAAAAGCTCAAATGTATGGCGGCAAACCCGGATCTGAATGTTGCGGAATACAAGACGATGCCCGCATCGGCCGAGCTTATTTCGGCTTGCGCGCAGGTACCCTTTATGTCTGACGTGAGGGTTGTTGCGATAACCGACTGCAGCGTGCTTAACGCATCGGGCAGCGCGGAGGAAGCCAAAAAAATTGCGGTTTATCTTGATAAAATGCCGGATACCACAGTCCTTGCAATGTGCAGCACAGAGCCGCCGGACAAGCGCCGCACATTATATAAATACGTAAAGCAAAATGGAACGGTAAACGAATTCGCAGCGCCTAATAACGCGGCATGCGTTTCGTTTGCGGCAAAGAAGGCCAAGGAGCTGGGGGCAACAATAAGCGCAAAAGCCGCGCAGGAGCTTGTCTCTATTGCAGGCCGGGATTATTATACGCTGGAAAACGAGGTAAACAAACTGGCAGTTTACTGCAATTTCGGAGAGATAACTTTAGCGCATATAGCCGAGTGCGCATCACGCTCCCTTGAATACAATGTGTTTGAAATTCACAATTTGCTTGCACGCAGGCAGGCTGATAAGGCATATGCGCTGCTTGCCGATGTTTTAGAGCAGGAACGTCCGGAAGCGCTTATAGGTCTTTTTGCGCGTAAGATAAGGGACATGTACAAAGTCAGAACAATGCGCGATGCCGGGTTTTCACAGCAGCGAATAGAAAAGCAATTGGGGTTAAACAGTTATGCGGTTTCTATGCTTATTAAGGACTGCTCGAGGTTTTCAGCCGATTCGCTTCGGCAGGGGATAGCGATGCTGGCGGACACAGACTACGGCATAAAATGCGGAAGAACGGATGCTGCGCTGGCACTCAATAAAACGCTTTTATGCATTTACGGCTTTTAACGGTTTACGGCATATAAATAAAAACCCGGGCCATAGCACAAATTGCATGGCTTTCGGGTTGTTTTTATATATGCAAAATATTTAAGCGCCTATGGAACTTATCGCCTTTGCAATCTGTGCCTTTTTGCGGTTTACGCTGTTCTTATGAAGAGTTCCTTTAATCGCAGCTTTATCAAGAGCGCTTGTGTATTCTTTAAACAGCGCTTCTGCGGCTTGCTGTTCGCCTGCATCCAAAGCTGCTTTAAACTTTTTATCCAGCGTTTTAATTTCCGATTTTATCGCACGGTTCCGTAAATTGGCTTTTGCTTCAATACGCGTACGCCTTTTTGCTGATTTAATATTTGCCAAGTTTTTTTCCTCCGATTGGTTGTACTCATTTAATAACGAACGCTATTTTAACACATGCAGTATTGTTTTGCAACCAAAATAATACTGACTAATAAATGCTGCCGGGGATTTTTCAACGCGTACTGAAATTGTTTAAAACGGCGTTATTAAATACGTGTAAGATAATATATAATAACGTTGATGCGGTTTTTCTTGCAATAAAGTCAGAAAATATGCTATAATCCTTTATGTAGCACGGAAGCATGGTGAGAAGATTGTTTAATTCAAATTTTTCCCTAATTAAATCTTTTCATATCAGCTCCCTTAAAAGTTTCTTATTACATAACCTGTTGGAATATGTTTTTCTAAGAAACCTGTAATTAATTTATTAAAAAAAGGAGAAAACGGTTATGAAAAAAACATTGATATTGATGATTGTATTGGGGCTTTTGGCAGTCAGTTTTGCAGGATGCCAGAACGCTGAAGATTTGTCAATCGGCATTATTCAAATTGCGGAGCATCCGGCGCTTGACGCCTCGCGCGACGGGTTTATTGACGCTCTTTCGGATGCGGGCTATGAGGACGGAAAGAACATCACAATTGATGAACAAAATGCGCAGGGCGATACGAATAACCTTGCCACGATAAGCGACCGCTTTGTCAGCAACAAAGTAGACTTGGTACTGGCAATAGCAACGCCTTCCGCACAGGCAATCGCAGGAAAGACTAAGGAAATACCGATACTCGGTACGGCTATAACAGATTACGAAGCGGCTGAATTGGTAGATTCAAACGAAGCGCCCGGCGGAAATGTAAGCGGTACAACCGATATAAATCCGGTAAAAGAGCAAATAGAATTACTTGTGAAACTAGCGCCTGCTGCAAAGACGATTGGCGTTATGTACAACTCGAGCGAAATCAACTCGATTATGCAGGCAGAAATGGCACAAGCCGCTGCCGAGGAACTTGGGCTTGAGTATACCGAAATTACCGTAACAAGCTCCAACGATGTTCAGCAGGCTGCGCAAACATTGGTGGGAAAATGCGATGCCATTTATTTGCCTACCGATAACATGATGGCTGCATCAATGCCTCTTATACATGATGTAGCGGTGCAGTCCAAAACACCGGTAATCTGCGGTGAAGAAAACATGGTGGAGAGCGGAGGCCTGGCTACGCTGGGTATCAATTACTATGACCTTGGTTATCTGACCGGGCAAATGGCTGTCAGAATATTAAAGGGCGAGGCGGAAACTGCTACGATGCCTATAGAATCGCTGACGAAATTTAATTATGTTATTAACGGAACAGTTGCAGAAGAGTTAGGCTTGACAATACCCGAGGATATGACACAATATATTAAGTAACGTTTTTGCGGGCAGAGTTAAAAGCTACCCTGCCCCTGACCAAATATAAGAATTGGACTTATGTTATGTTTGAAATTTTAACAGGGGCGGTATCCCTAGGATTGCTATGGGCAATTATGACAATAGGGGTTTATATTACTTACCGCATTTTAAATATTGCTGATTTAACCGTTGAGGGCAGTATAACAACAGGCGGCTCTATCGCCGCAGTTGCAATAACAAACGGGTTGAGCCCCGCTCTGGCGGTTTTTCTGGCGATGCTTGGCGGTATGGCAGCAGGCTTTATTACGGCATTGCTGCATACTAAGCTTAAAATACCTGCGCTCTTGTCGGGCATTTTAACAATGATAGCGCTGTACTCGGTTAACCTCCGCATAATGGGAAAGTCCAACATACCGCTGTTGCGCGTCAACACCGTATATACAGCAATCGAAAATTTTGGATTGAACAGGCAGATTGCAGTTATGATACTGGGCGTTGTTATCGTTGCCGGATTTATAGGCATACTGTATTGGTTTTTCGGAACCGAGATAGGTTGTGCTATACGAGCAACCGGAAACAATCCTCAAATGGTAAGGGCTCAGGGGATAAATACAAATACAACGATAATTATAGGGTTGATAATAAGCAACGGGCTGGTATCGGTAAGCGGTGCTTTAATTGCGCAAAGCCAGAGTTTTTCGGATATACAGATGGGCATAGGTTCAATTGTTATAGGATTGGCGTCTGTTATCATAGGGGAAGTGCTTTTTGGGAAAAAAAACTTTTTCAGCCGGCTTATCGGGCTTGCGCTGGGTGCCATAACATATCGCATAATCATTGCGTTTGTGCTGCAGCTTGGTATGTCGCCTAACGACTTAAAGCTGTTTACAGCCATTACTGTGGCAATAGCCTTGTCGCTGCCGGTTTTCCGGTCATATCTGGCGCCGATAAAAAAATCCATTAAGAGGTAGCTTTAATGCTCTGCGTTAAAAACGTTACAAAGGTTTTTAATCCGGGAACGGTCAATGAAAATACGGCTCTGATAAACGTCAGCCTTTTGCTGGAAAAAGGCGATTTTATGACGCTTATCGGAGGAAACGGTTCGGGAAAATCCACATTGCTCAACTGCATTGCCGGAGTTTATCCTATTGATGAGGGCGAGATAATAATCGACAAAGTCAATGTAACAAAAACGAGCGAGCCAAAACGAGCTGCCGTACTCGGCCGCGTGTTTCAAGACCCCATGCTGGGGACAGCGTCCAACATGGGGATAGAGGAGAATTTGGCATTGGCTTACCGCCGCGGACAGCACAGGGGCTTAAAATGGGGAATCAGCAACAAGGAGCGCAATAAGTACAAAGATATGCTGAAAATGCTCGAACTTGGGCTGGAAGACCGCTTAAACACCAAGGTGGGTTTGCTTTCCGGCGGACAGCGCCAGGCATTAACACTGCTGATGGCGACAATCAAACAGCCTAAGCTTTTGCTTCTTGATGAGCATACGGCGGCGCTGGATCCCAAAACAGCACAAAAAGTGTTGGAAATGAGTGAAAAGATAGTTAGAGAGTTTGGCTTGACTACTATGATGGTGACGCACAATATGCGGGATGCTATCAAATACGGCAACCGCATTGTTATGATGCATGAAGGCAAAATCATACTGGATATCAAGGGCGAGGGGAAAAAGAACCTGGCGGTTGAAGACCTTCTTAAGCGTTTTGGCAGTATCAGCGGCGGAGAATTTGTTGACTCGGATGC
>CAZSMH010000006.1:39906-40883 GCA_964607965.1 uncultured Christensenellaceae bacterium | reverse complement strand
AAAATTACATGTTATATTCTTGCAGGAGCTTTTTTAATCACATTAGGTTACTTTGCAGAAAAAATATTCAATGGAACATTAGGAAAATTATTATCTGAAGAGACAAACAATACGCTAAGTCCAGACAAGACAGTAAGTGCTGCAGATCAAGGAACAGGGAATCTGTTAGCTTTAATAAAAAATGCTCCTACGGGAGAGGTTAGAGCAGATGGAACTATTGAGGGACCTGAATATAAATTAAAATATGAAACTTCCCTTGAATTAGCTGGCCCTGATCTATTTGTTCATAGAAGACAAGTTGAAAAAAATCTCATAATTGAAATGCCTTCAAAGATTGAACATGGGATTGATGAAAGTAGTGGTATGGAAGAAGAAACAACTCTTCTTAGTGTCCCTACTGGATATGCTCGTGTTGGAGAATATAATGATAATACTGCTGGATTAACTTACATAGATACTGAGGAAATATTATCATATAGTGAATATGTAGAAGGATATACTTTAGTTCGACAATATTCTTGGCATCCAGAAGATGCAATATTTGTTTATAGTAAAGGCGAAGGAGAAAACCGTGAAATTATATTACTAAACGCTTATTTACATGATAATGCATTTGGTTTTTTATCAGCTGATTGGAAATATGAAGGTCTTGCAACCTATGAATTAGCTCAAAGACTTGGCATTGACCCAATTACTCCTAATTTAGGTCTAAATGATAGTAGTTCAATTCTTGTACCAAAAGGATTAGGTTAAAGTAAGGATTATTATCCTCGAACTAACCGGACAATAACAACTATCTACACTTCATATAGAATTGAGATTTGCTGATTTCGACGGATAATGTATCAATCATAAAGATCAGAATTAAGACCAAAGCTTTTTGGCATAACGCTGAAAGGCTTTTTTATATGCCTAAAAATAAAAAATCAGATAGCCTATAAGATATGGATAACTGAAAAAAACAAATACCACGAGCC
>CAZSMH010000006.1:0-39896 GCA_964607965.1 uncultured Christensenellaceae bacterium | reverse complement strand
GTAAAAATTTATTACGAAGTCTAAACAGAATTGTTTAGAACAAGCTTTGAATTTGCGAGTGGGAATGATTGAACAGCGGAAAACAGCCGCATGAATGCTGTGCTTTTAGAGAGTTTCAGGCTCCAGTGATACTATAACGTCAAAATGTTTTCGGAGAGTAATTTCATAACAGACATGAAAATGTCCGGCAAAATAATAAGTATGTTTTGCCGGACATTAATATTTAGGTTAAGTTGTGATGCTCCAGATGATGTAGCGGGTAGTATATGGTGGGCAATCAGAACTTGCAATCTGCAGAATGGTTTATAACGACAAATATCTCTTGAGATATATTACGGTTACTGATATAGTATCATTACAGTAACCGTAATATTATGGGGGTATCATTTTGAGGGACCATGTGAAGGGCGGTGCGCTGACTGAGGTGACCTTCTTCATTTTGCTTTCTCTCTACACCTCGAAGCACGGATATGCAATCATGCAGTTTATCGGGGAACAGACGGGAGGAAGATTACAGCTCGGCGCAGGAACATTGTATGGAGCGTTGACCTCTCTCCAAGATAAGGGATGGATCGCACCATGCGAAGACAGTGAGGGCAGAAAGAAGGAATACCAAATTACGCCGCGTGGCAGAGAGATTGCGGAAAAGGAACTCATACGGCTGCAAGAGATCACACACATTGCAGATGGAATAATTGGAGGGAAACCAGTATGAGCAAAAAATGTTATCGCTTTTATGGCGGCTTGCTGACGGCACAGGAAAAATGGCTGAATAAGATGGCAGCAGGCGGGTATCGTCTGATACGGACAGGAAAAATGCTGTATGAGTTTGGGCCATGCAAGCCGGGGCAGTATCAGTACCGCATCGAGTTTGTGGGGGAAAAATATAAAGAGAACGCATCTGATTATCGAGCCTTTTTGAAGGACCTAGGCTATCGTGTGTTCTTCAAAAACATAAATCTAAACTACTCTGTGGGCAAGGTGCGCTGGAGACCCTGGGCGGAAAAAGGCGGGCGTATTGCAGCAAACTCGACCACTTTCAACCGTGAGCTTCTGATCGTAGAAAAAGAAAATGACGGCAAGCCCTTTGAACTGCACACCGATCTGGAGGATAAGGCAAGCTACTATCGCGGCTTGCGGAATCCGTGGCTCTGTATTTGTCTGCTGATGGCTGTGCTTGGCATCGTCAGGCGTTCCCTGATGGCAGGAGCGTTTGCGATCATCGCATTGCTCCCCACGGTCATATACCATGTGCAGATCATAAGGCTGCGGCAAAAAGCCAAAACATGGGGGGGTTAAGATTATGAGATATAAGCCGAAAGACGCAAAGAGCGCAATCCTGATTATTGTAATCGTTCTTGCGATGATTGTCGCTGTCCGCTATCTCTGCTTTGGCACATTCAGTAGCGCAACAAGAGTAGGCTTTATTGAAAACGGTGGCTTGCATGGTTGGTCGGCTTCATACACTCTTTTAGATGGAAGAATGGAGCGTACGATACGCACGGAAACCGAGTCAGCGACGCTAACTGTGGATGTGAAAACTGAAAGCGGCTCTATTTCTATTGAAATAAAAGACACGGCCGGAAATGTCATATTCTCTGAAACAGATATAGGGACAAGTCAGTTTACGGTTGATGTACAGGGCAAGGTTAAGGTCGTTGTCACCGCTGATGCTCATAAGGGAAGCTTTAGGATTGGGTAAAAATTTGAGTAGTGATGAAAAAAACAAATACCACGAGCCATATTCTCTAAACATTGTTTAAAAAACGCTTTTCAGGAGTGATGTTCATACTCTGTGAGTGCGAAAATATAAATGAGGAAGAGCCGGAACGAAATAAAAAAGATAAGCCAATAATCATCAGCGGTTTTTTTATCCACCTATTGATTCCCAACGATATTGATGGTTATAAAAGGAGTTATATCTACGCTTTATTAATTGAGCATAAGTAAATTTGTTAGAGAATTATGGAAGCATAGAATACAAACCCTTTTTTCTAACCATAAAGCCGCAGCTAACAGGGCACAAATAACCAAATGCAGCCGGATTAAATGTGTTGCCTACAATCAGGTAATCAGTTATAATAGCATCTGTTCATTATCATCGCATCAAAGGGAGGACATAAACGTCATTTTCATGGGGATGAGATACCGCATGCTGCCCTATTTTATGTTTATTTAATACCATGAGGAAAAAACAAAATAAGAAAGCCAATCTGTTTATCCGCGTTTTGGTAAGCATCATATTAATTTTTGCGGCGTGTAACAGCCTCGTTATACTCTCGCTTGGCTTTTTCGGCAAAACTGTCACGGGCGTGCTGGACAGCTATGACAGCCGCCGGGACGACGGCAACGCGGGGCAGAACCAGTCGCGCACGATATCAAAAAGCTATCACTTTTCAGTGGACGGAAAGGAATACAGCGGCTGGTCATTTTATAACAGCGATGAGGCATGGCCAAGCATTAAAGCAGGTGAGGTCAGGACTGAAAAAATCAGTTACCTTGCTTTTTTGCCTGTTATCAATAAACCGGCAATGCTGACGGATTACAACGAAATTGGTGACTGGGGTATGCTTTACTACTTAATGAGCATACCGCTGTGCATATTATTGTTTTTGCTGGTAAACGGATGGCTGCACAAGAAAAAAAGGCGAAAGAATAAACCGCAATACCAAGAACCAAAGAAGTGCACAAACCGCGAAAAAGAAATGATGCGGGAGGATGCCCTTTGCCCGGAATGCAAAGAGTCTGTTGATAAACCGGTTTAAATAAAAGATATAAAAAGACAAATCAGTGTTTATGGCGTGAAAAGCGCCTGATTTTTAAATTTTTTAGGGGGTATACTATGAAAAAATTTTTACTATGCGTGTTTATAGTCATAACGGCTGCGCTATGTGCCTGCGGCACCAGCACAAGCAGCCTTGAAAACGGCAAATTGGCTATAGACGGTTTCTCTATAGATTTTGGGGATAACTTGCTTTCCGACGGGGATGCGATGCTTGCAGTGTCGGAATCAAACCTTGCCGAGGGGCTGATAACTCCCCTGTATGAACTGGAGATAGAAAAAGACTGCCCCGAAAGTGTCGATGTCAGCGTTGTGATAAATAAGGAGCAGCTTGCGCAAGCAGACACTTTGATGTTGGGGCTGGGCATAGATTTTACCAGCAAGACCGGAGAAACGGGGACCGTTTATCAGTATATTGATACCGATATTTTGGGAAACATACTGACAGCGTCCTTCGTACCGGCAGATTTAGCCGGCGCTTCGCAAAGCATTCGCGGAGCAGGCGCCGCAGTTTCTGATACGGAAGATAAACTCAAGTGCAAAATAGCCGTATTTGACCGCATCGTCTACTACCTTACGGATGCCAACGGCGAAAGGGTAAAAACAAGCGATGACCACTTTTCTATAACGCTGCCTAAGGCAAAAGGAAAAACTCAGTATTTGACTATGAAGGAAGCCAACGATTTGATTACCGACTTTGAAGAGGCATATCAGCATTTTATTGCTCTTGGCTACGATTACGAGCTGCGTACGGTCTGGCCGCTGCAAGTACATATAGAGGATTTGGGCTCATCTGAGGGCGCTTACTGGCCGCTTGGGGGCATTAACCGCAGTTCTATCTCCCTCAACAGAAATCTTATTGACAACGGGTACACCAAGGGAAGCGTAAAGAACTATATTTACCATGAATTTTTCCATTTTGTACAGCAGAATTATACAACATTGGCTACCAACAGCAGCTGGGTGGATGAAGCTACGGCTACTTATTTTGAGTGGACGGCTAAGCCGGGACAGACACCGCATATTATTTCAAGTACATGGAAAAACACATTACAGGGAGTGTTTCCGTCCGTAAGCTCGGCTGCGGCGGGCTATGCCCGTATGCCGCTGTTTCAGTATCTTTGCGGAAAGTATGGCGAGGACTGCATTCGCCAGATTTACGAAAACTCAGACGGCGGGTATACAACGCCGCAAGGCTGGGAAGAAGGAATCATTGCAGCGACAGCCGATCCTTCGGAATATGCGGCTGACTATTACACAAAGCTGATAACCGGCGGATTAGCATTCTCTACAACACCGTATACGATGTATAAGAACATAAGGGACGGGGCGGATGAGTACGCCGCTGCCGGCACTAAGCTGGAGCTTAATTTCCCTGATGAAGATGAGCTGCAAGAAAAACCTGAAGAGGTTGTTTTGGGAAACGCGAGCGTAAGCGTATACCAAAACGGCGTGCAGTATGTGGCGCTGACGCTTGATGAGGAAAACAAAAAGAAATTGCAGGACGGAGCAATACCTGTGGTAAAAATCGAACAGGATACGGCTAATCTGCGCGTGCTTTGCATCAAAGGAGCACAGGTCGAGGTGCTGGAAGGCGAGAGCGTTACTCTGTCGGATTTTAAAGAAAGAGTTTCAGAGAACTGGAGCTTTCTTATACAGGTTGTGGGTCTGCATAAAACGGGATGGTTTTCCAATAGCCAAAACTATGATGTTACGGTAACGCTGTCCGGCTATCCGAAACTGGAGGAACTGGAGGGCACTTACACGGACGGCACCGTGACATATAAAAAAGTGATTGTTGATAATGCACTGCTGGCAGAAATGCAGTCTTCCGGCAGCGCAGCAAGCTCCGGCGGCAGCGAACCGTCCGGTGGCGATCAAGGCATAGTCGGCGCTGTAACAGACGGGCTTAACGAGCAGTTCGAGGGCTGCGATATGCGCACTGTAATAGAAACACTGCAGGCTATGGAAGGCCAGACAATGCCGTCTCCCTTTTCTGTGTCGGCTTCGGGGGAAACACAAGGTATATTCAATATGGTTATAGAACGCGGCGGCGATGCCAACGAAAAGCCGATGCCCATGACGTACGATCAAAACACCGGCATAATGCAGATAGACTCTTCGGATGAAATCAGCGTTTCTACCGGAGCGCTTAAAGCAGGATACGGAAAAGATAAAACCGTCACGCTTAACGGGGATATAGTCTTAAGCATGATATTAGAAGGGCAAGAGCTTTTCCGCATAGAGATGGCATTTGCAGGCACAAAACCGGTGGCCTGATATGTACCCTGTGCTGACATTTTACCTGGGCGGAAATTTATTGCAGGTAAGCTCTTATACCGTATTTGCACTGCTGGCTGTTATTTGCATAATATGTACCGCACCTTTGTTTTTAAGATATGCCGGTCTTTCATGGAGCCGCGGGTTTATTCTGTCAGCAGGCGTACTTGTTATCTTTTTTTTAGGCGCCAGATTGCTCAATGTGATTGTAAACCCATCTTATTATGATGCCGGGGGCATACGGCCGTATACGCTGAGCATGAGCGGGTTTTCCCTGTACGGCGGCCTGCTGCCGGCCGGGCTGTTTATATGGCTGTCGGCGCGTTTTATTAAGCATGATTTCTACGCAATTGCGGATGCGCTTGTATTTCCCTGCGGAGTGGCCTTCATACTTTCAAGAATGGGGTGTTTTCTTAACGGCTGCTGTGCGGGCAAGGTGACCGATGCGCCGTGGGGAGTGGTTTTTCCGGATGAGATAACGCGTATGCATAAACTTCGCGAGCTTTTCTGGTTTGTGCCGGAGGTATCGCAAAGCGTGCATCCGACACAGCTTTATGAGCTTATCGCGGCACTGATAGGGCTTATTTTTGCCGCTTTGCTGTATACCCGGCGGTCACTGCCCAAAGGGTGTGTATTTTTGTTTTATGGACTATGGTTTACTGCTTGCCGTTTGCTGATTCTTCCGCTTAGGGTTCTTCCGTACAGCCGTATCGTTACTGATGTGGCGTATCCGGCGATGTATATTATATTGCTGCTCGCGGGCGGCTTTTTGACATGGAAACGTTTAAGAAAACATGCTGTTCAAAAAGATAATACAGCCAAGGATTATATTGCTTATTACGAATAATCAAATTATTTGGACTGGGAAACGAGGAGAATATGTTTTGTAAATTTTGCGGATTAAAATTGCCAGCGGATGCGCTATTTTGCGTCGGCTGCGGCGCACCTACGGAACCTACGGCAGCTGATAAAAACGTTGCCGCGAAGACCCGCCCGGGCGGTAATGTGCCGCAACGAGGGCTTGTAGGATGGTCAGACAAATGCAATCATCCGGAAATTATCGCTGCCGCGCAAAAAAATAAAAAGTCAGCTATCGGCTGCGCCTATGTTCTGACTCTGCTGTTCCCTATTGGTTTTTTTATTGCAGGTTTGCTAGTTGACGAGCTGCCGCTGGGAGAAGCGGTAATCATAGGCGCGGGGCTGGGCCTTTTTATGCTGCTGATAAACCTCATGCGCGTGCGCGATATGAAAAAGCAGATATGGGACGGAGTTGTGATTGAAAAATATCAAAAGGAGCGCCGGGAATATGACAAGGAAGACAACGTGTCGTACTATACGGATTATGTTTTAGTAATACAAAAAGACACGGGTAAAAAAGTACGGCTTGTTAATAAAAACCGCAGAGAATTGTATGACTATATAAACGTAAAAGACCGCGTGCGGTACCATCCGGCTTTCAGTACCTATGAAAAATACGACAAATCAAAGGACAAGATTATATACTGCAATGTTTGCTCAACCATGAACCCTATGGGCAATGAAAGATGCAAGCGCTGCAATAATTTATTGTTTAAATAAAGCGGCTTAAACTGTTTTGATACCGATAAAAGGATTAAAAAAACAGAGCGAAACGAACAGCATAATATTTGCTTTGCATGAATAATCATTGATTATTCGCAAAAAAGGCTGTATACTAATTTTGAACAAAAGGAGGCATAAAAAGCCATATGTTTTTTTGACATATGTGACTGTTATATTGAATACTCCGCTTCGATATTGTAAATCGGTGTAAGCATAAGAAACAGCGGACAACGAGTAAAAACTAGCAGCGGATTATAATAAATCGGTAGTAAAAATTTTACATAAGGAGCGTTTTACATTGCTTAAACTGATAAACTTTGAGAATTATCCGGACATGTGCAAAAAAGCAGCAAGCATTATAGCTGCACAGATTATTATGAAAGAGAACAGCGTTCTCGGATTAGCCACAGGGTCCACCCCGATAGGCATATATGAGCTTTTATCTGAGTGGTGCGCTAAGGGCGATTTGGATTTTTCCAGAATACGCACCGTAAACCTTGATGAATACTGCGGATTATCCGCCGCTCACGACCAAAGCTACAGATACTTTATGAACAAACACCTTTTTGACAACGTGAATATTGACAAAGTAAATACTCACGTTCCCAACGGGCTTGCGCAGGACGCTGAAAGAGAAGGCGCAAAATATGACGAGCTGATAGAGCTTCTCGGCGGAATAGATTTGCAGCTGCTCGGGATAGGCCATAACGGGCATATAGGCTTTAATGAACCCTCCGATGTTTTTGTCAGCGGTACGCACTGCGCAAAACTTACGCAGGAAACGATAAACGCAAACGCCAGATTCTTTGACGATTTATCACAGGTTCCCAAAACGGCTGTAACAATGGGCATGCGCAGCATAATGAATGCCAGAAAAATACTGCTGGTCGCAAACGGAGATAAGAAAAAAGATATAATACAAAAAGCAATAAACGGCCCGGTAACGCCGAAAGTCCCCGCATCAATTCTGCAGCTTCATCCTGACGTTACAATACTGTACTCAATTGCGTAAATAAAAACATACCGCAAGGAGGTTGTTATGTTGGAGGAGGGCACAGACCAGCAGGATTTATCCGCAGAGAAAAAAACATTCTCGCGCATAGGTTTCTCATTCTTCTTGCTGATAATATTGACAGTGTTGTTTCAAATAGCATTATTATCGTCAATAAGGCTGGTGTATCCGGAAATAATTTTTGAACCGTGGGCTGTTATACTAATCAGCATTGTGCCTATGTACTTTATGGCGGCGCCGTGTACGCTTTTGGTATTGCAGGGAGTCCCTTCAAACCTTATAGAAAAACGCAGCATGGGCGCAGGCCACTTTTTTAAGATTTTAGTTATCTGCATAGGCATAATGTGGGCAGGTAATATATTAGGCAACATCTTATCGCATGTTTTTGGATTGATTCTTAACACGCAGCCCGAAAATGTTGTGGAAGGGCTGGTGATGGAGTCGCCTTTCTGGCCTAATCTGATTTCATTGGTGATAATTGCTCCTGTTGTTGAGGAATACATTTTTCGCAGAGTTCTGATAGCGAAAACCGTAAAATACGGGGAAGACACAGCAATTATTATATCCGCTCTTTTCTTTGCCTTAGTTCACGGTAATTTCTATCAGTTTTTTTATGCATTCGGGCTGGGCGCGGTATTTGCGTATGTATATATAAAAACCGGCAAACTATGGTATACAGTTGTGCTGCATATGATTATAAATTTTTTAGGCTCTGTTGTTGCGCTGGCAGTAATGAATATGGCAAACACCGGGGGATTTATGGGCATTGTTGTTTCCGGAATATACAGTTTTGTTTTATTAGGCGCGGCGATAACCGGTATTGTGCTGTTTTTCAAAGATGTCAAAACCGTCTCGCTTGAAAAGGGTTTATATTTTCTTCCCAAGGAAAAACGTTTTTCGACAATATGGCTAAACGCCGGCACCATAGCTTATATAACAGCATGTATTTTTATTTTTGTTGTCAATATAGCAGGTATTACATTTTAAAAAGGGGGTCAGGATAAATGACAGATGATTCATACAGCAGAATGATAGACGATATTAATGAGGCTTTCGCAAACTCACCCGGAAAGTATTCAAAGCGCATTGACAAGAACCTGCTGGTACGTATCGTTTTAAGGCTTAAATCATTAAGCGGCGGCTGTGAGGAATGCGCCGCGTTAACGTCAAAGCTCTCCGAGTATATAAAAAAGCATAAGCAGGGCGGTTTTCAGCAGGATTATGCGGTATATAAGCGCCTTATAAACGAAACAACACTTCATCTTAATAAAAAACACGGTCTCGTAAAAGAAGGATACTATATAGGAGCTTTTATGTCTTTGGGTATTTCAATAGGCGCAGGTCTGGGAGTGGCGTTCGGTATTTCCGTATTGGGAAACATTGCGCTCGGGATACCGTTGGGGTGTTGCTTCGGTTTATGCGCCGGTTTGGTTTTAGGCTCAGCAAAGGATGCCGAGGCTAAGAAAAAGGGACTTATTATTTAAAAGCAGTTGGGAAGGCTGACACACATAATGGCTGACTGGGGATAGAGCCTTCGGGCAGCCAATGAAAGAAACGAACGTTCGTACTAACAACGAACGTTTTTTATTATTAACAATTCAAAGTATGCGCATTCCGTTGACACGGGCAGTGCTGTTCTTGTAGACTTATAACATATTGTAGAATAATATCATGTTATATACCATATATGCAAAAGGAGTTATTATGAAAGCGGCAGTAGTAATGGGTTCAATTTCGGATCTCCCGGTTCTTGAAGATACGATTAAAACACTAAAAAGCTTTGGAGTAAAAGTGGAAGCCAGGGTTTTAAGCGCGCATCGCACACCTGACGAGGCGCACGAATTCGCCGCCGGTGCGGAGCAAAACGGCATAGAAGTTATAATCGCGGCAGCCGGAAAGGCGGCTCACCTTGCCGGGGTGCTTGCCGCATATACAACGCTGCCGGTTATCGGTCTTCCTGTAAAGTCTTCAACTATGGACGGGCTCGATTCTCTTTTATCCACCGTACAGATGCCGCCGGGCATTCCCGTTGCCACCGTAGCCATAAACGGCGCAGAAAACGCTGCGCTGCTTGCAGTCCAGATTCTTTCGCTCAAATATGCAAAATTAAAGGACAAGCTTGCCGTATATAAGCAAGGCATGGCTAAAAAGGTGCTGGAGTCGAATCAAAAACTTCAAAAGGAGATTAACATATGACAAAGCGAACGGAGCAGATTTACGAAGGCAAGGCAAAAAAGGTGTATGCCACGGATAACCCCGACTTAGTCATTGTTTCGTACAAGGACGATGCGACGGCGTTTAACGGGCAGAAACGCGGAACGATTGTCGGCAAGGGCATCGTCAACAACAAGGTGTCCAATCATTTTTTCAGGCTGCTTGAAAGCCGCGGAATAAAAACGCATTATGAAGAGCAGATATCAGACCGTGAAACAATAGTAAAAAAGGTAGAAATAGTGCCTGTTGAGGTTATTGTGCGCAATAAAGCGGCAGGCAGTTTTTCCAAGCGCATGGGCGTGGAAGAAGGTGCGGAACTTAAATGCGCTATACTGGAATACAGCTATAAGAACGACGCTTTGGGAGACCCTTTTATCAATTCGTACTATATACGTGCGCTCGGGCTTGCATCAGATGAAGAAATGGAGACTATAAAGAATATATCATTAAAGGTCAACGAGATATTAAGCGAATACTTAAAAGGTCTGGGTGTCCAGCTTATTGATTTTAAGCTGGAATTCGGGAGGTTTAAAGGCGAAGTGATACTGGCGGACGAGATATCGCCGGACACATGCCGCTTCTGGGATATTGCTACCGGCAAAAAGCTTGACAAAGACCGTTTTCGCAGGGATTTAGGCGATGTAGAGGAAGCGTATCAGGAGATAATACGCAGATTGATGGGGAAATAAAATGCAATATAAGTCTCTTATTCCGTATTCTCGTTTAAAACCGCACGATGATTGTATGCGCGAAGAATGCGGCGTATTCGGTATATTCTGTCCAAACAATGAAACCGAGCCCACCGAAGCTGCGTATTACGGCCTTTTGGCGCTTCAGCACCGCGGGCAGGAAAGCGCCGGTATCGCGGCAGCAAAGGACGGCAAAATAATTTATCATAAAGATATGGGGCTTGTTTCCGAGACGTTTCGGAACGGACTTAGCAATCTTACCGGAGGGCACGCAGCAATTGGTCACGTGCGCTACTCTACCATGGGCGATACGCTTATGGCAAACGCGCAGCCCTTGGTGATAAGCTCGAAACGCGGGCATATAGGGCTTGCGCACAACGGAAATCTGATAAACGCAAGAGAATTAAGAAACGGGCTGGAAAATTGTGGCGCGATATTCCAGACTACTATAGACTCCGAGATAATAGCGAGCCTTATTGCGAAACACAGCACAAACGGCATAATAGAAGCCGTAACCAAAACAATGGCGGAGCTCAAAGGCAGCTATGCGCTGGTAATATTAACGCCTGATATGCTCATTGGAGTGCGCGACCCGAAGGGTATACGCCCGATAGCTCTGGGAAGAGTGAACGACTCTTATGTGTTTGCTTCCGAATCGGCGGCTTTTGATGCTGTCGGGGCGGAGTTTATACGGGACTTAAGGCCGGGAGAGATAGTTTCGGTAGATAAAAACGGGTTAAAGTCGTATCAGGGCGCAAGCGCAAAGGATACCGCGCTTTGCATATTCGAATATGTATACTTCGCACGTCCCGATTCTGATATAGACGGCATACCTGTGCATATGGCGCGGGAACAGGCGGGCGCGAGGCTGGCGCTTATAAATCCGGCTCCCGTAGACGTAGTGGCGGCTGTTCCGGATTCGGCAATGTCTGCCGCTATGGGTTACGCAAAGCAGATTGGCCTGCCTTATACTATAGCGCTTTCTAAAAACCGTTATGTAGGGCGCACATTCATACAGCCCACTCAGGATAAACGCGAAGTAAGCGTCAGTATAAAGCTTAACCCTTTAAAACGTAATGTGCGGGGTAAGCGCGTGCTGCTGGTAGACGATTCTATAGTGCGCGGCACAACGTCCAAACGGATTGTTGAGATGCTAAAGCTGGCGGGAGCCAAAGAGGTGCATTTAAGAATAAGCTCTCCGCCTGTAAAATACCCTTGTTATTTCGGCATAGACACATCATCGCACGGCCAGCTTATAGGCGCCGAGAAATCTGTCGAGCAAGTCAGGAAGTTTATAGGCGCGGATTCTTTGAGTTATCTGCCCATAGAGGAACTGTTAAAATCGGTGGAGGGCGCGGCATGCAACTTCTGCGTAGGCTGTTTTAACGGAAAATACCCCGAAGACGTATCAAATTTAGTTGCATGCGGGAAAAAGAATATGCTTGATAAGGAGTAAAAATGGCTTATACATATAAAGACGCGGGCGTAGATGTAAATGCCGGGTACGAGGCCGTAAAGCTTATAAAACAGCACGCGGCTTCTACCTTCGACGGCAATGTCATAAGCGATATAGGCTCGTTCGGCGGAATGTACGCGCAGGGTGAGAACGTGCTGGTTTCGGGAACAGACGGCGTAGGCACCAAACTTATGGCGGCATTTGTAATGGACAAGCACGATACAATAGGCATAGACTGCGTTGCCATGTGCGTTAACGATGTGGTGTGCCACGGCGCGGCGCCCATGTTTTTTCTAGATTATATAGCGACCGGCAAGCTGTATCCAAAGGTTGCCGCTGATATAGTAAAAGGAGTGGCGGAAGGCTGCAGGCAGGCAGGCTGCGCTCTTATAGGCGGAGAGACTGCGGAAATGCCCGGATTTTACAAAGACGGCGAATACGACATCGCAGGGTTTTGCGTTGGCAGCGTCAAGAGAACAGATTTAATAGACGGAAAAGATATTAAGCCCGGCGATGTGCTTGTAGGGCTTTCTTCGTCGGGCATACACAGCAACGGGTTTTCTCTTATTAGAAAACTCGTAAGCATGGAAAAGGAAAAACTTTCGGTATACATAGACGCGTTCGGCAAAACAATGGGGGAAGAGCTTTTAACTCCCACGCGCATATATGTAAAAACGCTGCTGGCTTTGATGAAGGATTTTAAAATAAAGGGCGCGGCGCATATAACAGGCGGCGGTTTTATAGAAAACATACCGCGCATGCTGCCAAAAGGGCTTGGCGCAAAAATAGAGCTTAAAAGCTGGGATATGCCGCCCGTTTTTGACTTGCTGGCAGGGGAGGCCGGGTTTAAAATGAATGACGCTTATAACACATTCAATATGGGCATAGGCATGGTGCTGGCGGTAAGCCCGCAGGACGCGAGCGAGGTTGCGTTTGCCGCAAGGGATATGGGCGAGTCATCCTTTGTTATAGGCAGCGTTTATGAAGGCGAAGGTGTTAAACTGTGCGGATAGAGCGGCTTGTGGTAATGGTATCGGGGGGCGGCACAAACCTTCAGGCGGTGCTTGATGCGTGCGCGGACGGGCGCATACCCGCAAAGGTCGCAGGCGTTATATCCAGCAACCCGCAGGCATACGCGATAAAGCGCGCCGAAAATGCGCTCGTGCCTTATAAGGTTATCAGCAAAAGACAGTTTGCGGACACAGAGTCTCACGATGCGGCTTTGATGCAGGCGATAGAGAGCTTCGGCGGACAGGCCGTAGTGCTTGCCGGATATATGTCTATACTCGGATTGGGGCTGGTATTAAGGTATCCGATTATCAACGTGCATCCGGCGCTTATACCCTCTTTCTGCGGAAAGGGGTTTTACGGAATGCGGGTGCACAAGGCAGTAATTGATTACGGAGCAAAGGTAAGCGGCGCAACCGTCCATTTTGTGGACGAGGGCACAGATACAGGGCCTATTATAATGCAGAAATGCGTTGAGGTGCTTAAGGACGATACGCCGGAAACACTGGCGGCGCGTGTGCTGGAAACTGAGCATGAGATACTTGTAAAATCCGTTGCACTGCTGTGCGAGGGGCGGCTTAAAGTTACGGGCAGAACGGTGCAGATATTGTAAAAAATACGGCTTATGGTGCCGTTGATTTTTTGGAGGTAGCAAAAATGAAAAGAGCTTTTTTGAGCGTATTTGATAAAACGGGAATAGTCAAGTTCGCCGGCGGGCTTAAAGAACTGGGGTTTGAGATACTCTCGACGGGCGGTACGCAAAGCGCGCTAAAAAAGGCAGGTCTGCCTGTTACCAACGTGTCTGAAATAACCGGCTTTCCTGAATGCCTTGACGGGCGTGTAAAAACGCTTCATCCCAAAATACACGCTGGCATACTGGCCATGCGCGAAAACGCTAACCACATGGCCCAGATTGAAAGGCTGGGGGTTGGTCTTATAGATATAGTAGCGGTAAACCTGTATCCGTTCAAAGCTACGATATCAAAACCGGACGTTACTCTTGAAGAAGCGATAGAAAACATAGACATAGGCGGGCCGACCATGCTGCGCGCAGCGGCGAAGAACTGGCAGGACGTAGCCGCAATCGCTGACCCGTCCGATTATGAGCGCGTGCTTAACGAACTTGAAAACGGCGGCATAAGCCGGGAAACAAGGCTTGAGCTTTGCGTTAAGGTATTCGAGCACACCGCCGCATATGATGCTCTTATTTCGGGGTATCTGCGCCAAATAAACGGCGGCGGTTATCCCGACAAACTGACGCTGACATTCGAGAAGGCGCAGGATATGCGCTACGGCGAAAACCCGCACCAGAGCGCGGCGTTCTACCGCGAGCCGCTTGATGTGCGCGGAACTCTTGCAGACGCAAAGCAGCTTTGGGGCAAGGAGCTCTCGTTTAACAACATAAACGATACGAACGGAGCGCTGGAATGCTTAAAAGAGTTTTCTGAGCCTGCCGTAGTCGCGGTAAAGCATGCCAACCCGTGCGGCGTGGGCTGTGCTGAAAACATTTATGACGCATACCAAAAGGCATACGATGCCGACCCCGTGTCAGTTTATGGCGGCATAGTAGCGGCAAACCGTGCTGTTGATAAAAAGACGGCGGAACAGATGGCAAAGATTTTTCTGGAAATAGTAATTGCGCCGGATTTTTCAAACGAGGCGCTGGAAGTTCTTAAAACTAAGAAAAACTTAAGGATACTGCGGCTCGAAAATATTTCGGAAAATTTGAGCGCAAACGCATTGGACATAAAAAAACCGCGCGGCGGTCTGCTTGTGCAGCAGTGCGATAACCGCCTTACAGACGGTGAGACTAAAACCGTTACAAAAACAGCGCCGGATGAGAAACAAATGGAAGACCTCATGTTTGCTTGGAAGGTGGTAAAACACATAAAATCCAACGGCATAGCTGTAGCCAAAGACGGGCAGACTCTGGGGCTCGGGCCGGGGCAGGTTTCGCGCATATGGGCGGCTAAAGATGCTTTAGAGCGTGCCGGAGATAAAGCAAAGGGCGCGGTGCTGGCTTCGGACGCATACTTTCCGTTTGACGACTGCGTAAAGCTTGCCGCAGAGTTTGGCATAAGCGCGGTTATACAGCCGGGCGGCAGCATACGCGACGAAGACTCTGTAAAAGCGTGCGATGAGCTTGGAATATCCATGGTTTTTACTAACATGAGGCATTTTAAACACTAGAGGGGAAATAAGCATGAAAATATTCGTAGTGGGCGGCGGCGGACGCGAACACACGATAATATGGAAATTATTGCAGAACAAAAAGGTTAAAGAAATACACTGTGCGCCGGGGAACGGCGGTATAGCCAAGACCGCAAAGTGCGTACCCATACCGGCGACTGATATTGAAGGCTTAACAGAGTATGCGCAAAAGGAGCGCTTTGACCTCGTTATAGTCGCACCGGACGACCCACTGTATTTAGGGCTTGTAGACAGGCTTAAACAAAAGGGCATACGCGCTTTCGGTCCTACTGCAGACGGCGCGCGCATAGAAGGCAGCAAGGTATACGCAAAGCAGATTATGCAAAAGTATAACATACCCACTGCCGCATATGCCGTGTTTTCGGATTACCGGCAAGCGCTTGAATACGTAAGCAAAAGCCCTCTGCCGATGGTAATTAAAGCGGACGGGCTTGCGCTCGGTAAGGGCGTTTTAATCTGCAATACGATAAAGCAGGCAAAACAAGCACTGGAAGATTTAATGGTCAAGAAGGTTTTCGGAAGCGCAGGCAGCCGCGTTGTGGTGGAGGAGTATTTGGAAGGCCCCGAGGTTTCGGTTTTGGCTTTCTGTGACGGCACAACAATACTTCCTATGGCCAGTGCGCAGGACCATAAACGGGCGTTTGACGGTGATAAGGGTCCCAATACCGGAGGAATGGGCACGTTCTCGCCAAGCCCCAAATATACGGATACCATTGCACAGCAAACAGAAGAGACAATAATAAAGCGCACGGCACAGGCGCTTAAAGCGGAAGGTATAGATTACAGGGGCATAATTTTTTTTGGGCTTATGCTGACGGAAAAAGGGCCGAAGCTGCTTGAGTATAACGCGCGTTTCGGCGACCCGGAGGCTCAGGTGGTGCTGCCGCGCTTAAAAAACGATTTGCTTGATATAATAGATGCGGTGCTTTGCGGACGGCTCTGCAACATAAAACTGGAATGGGACGAGCGCAGCGCAGTGTGTGTGGTATTGGCTTCCGGCGGGTATCCGGGTTTGTATAAAAAGGGGTTGCCTGTAACAGGCCTTGAAGATGTTAAAGACGCAATTGTTTTTCACGCGGGAACTGCAATAAAAGACGGCGTTTTTGTAACCAACGGCGGGCGTGTGCTGGGAGTAACCGCGCTGGGGGAGGATATAAAAGCGGCAAGGAAAACGGCTTATAAGCAGGCGGCTAAAATACATTTCGAAGGCATGCAGCTCCGTACGGATATAGGTATAAAAGAGACATTAGGAGATAAGACAAATGAAAATAGTTATAGCACCGGATTCTTTTAAAGGTACGTTAAGCTCGGTAGAGGTGTGCGAAATAATAAAAAGCGCCGTCAAAGATTTTGACAGCGGTATAGAAACAGTTGCTGTGCCTATCGCGGACGGCGGCGAAGGAACGGTAGATGCCTTTCTGCATGCGGCGGGAGGAAAGAAGGTATACACCACTGTTAAAGACCCTCTTTTAAGAGACACACAAGCGTATTACGGTATACTCAAAGACGGTACAGCCGTGATTGAGATGGCCGCTGCATCGGGGCTTATACACGTGGAGAACGAATTAAAACCGCTCGAAGCCACAACTTACGGCACCGGGCAGCTTATTTTGGATGCTGTTCGTAAAGGATGCGGCAGGATAATATTAGGTCTGGGAGGCAGCGCGACTACCGATGGGGGAGCGGGCGCCGCGGATGCGCTGGGCGCAAAGCTTTTAACGAAACAGGGTAAACCTATACCTCCCGGAGGGGGAGGGCTCTCGCAGCTTTTTGATATTGATTTTAGCGAAGCTGCAAAAAACCTTGCCGGCGTGGATATAATGGTTGCCTGCGACGTGGATAACCTCCTTTGCGGAAAAAACGGCAGCGCGTACGTGTTCGCGCCTCAAAAAGGCGCGGATGAAAAGCAGGTTAAGATACTCGATGATAATCTTTCGCATTACGCGAATATGCTTGAGAAAAAGCTCGGCAAAGATATAGCAAGCATAAAAGGCACAGGAGCAGCAGGCGGTTTGGCTGTTTCGCTTATTGCCGCCGCCGATATCCGTATAATGCCGGGTATAGAAGTGGTGCTGGAAACCGTCGGGTTTGATGAAATAATAAAAGACGCCAGCCTGATAATAACGGGGGAGGGCAGAATAGACGGACAGTCGCTGCGCGGCAAAGTGCCGGTAGGCATAGCAAGAGCCGCGAAGCCTCACGGCGTGCCGGTTGTCGCCATAGGGGGCAGCCTCAAAGACGGTTATCAGCAGGTTATGGATGAGGGTATAAGCTGCGTATTCTGCAGCGTCAAAGAAGCCGCGCCTTTTGAAATTGTAAGGCAAACCTGCCGGGAAGATTTGTATCAGCTTGTAAAAAACCTTTTCGTTTTCGGCGGATTAATAAATAAGATTAAGGCTTAATCCGGGCTTTCCAGAACAGCTCTGAGCTTTTTCAGCGCTTTTTCGTCTCCGCCGAAAGCTTCAAGCGCAAGGTTGATATTATCCGCCGTGTCTTTGGGATTTCCCGCCACTGCGTTTTCGCAAAGCTGGGCATATATTGCGTTTCTGCATTCGTCGTCGCTGTAAATATCAATACCGGGAACTGCGGGAAAAACTCCGAGGGCGTCAAGCCTGCGCTGCACTCCGCCGTCAAGCAGAAGAGAAGCAAACTGCTCGCCGGCTTTTTGTTTGGGAGCGTATTCCTGACTGCAAACGCCAATTAACTGTATCATGTCGGTATAGCTGCCTGCTGCATATGCCTTAAATCCAGGCGCTTCGCCGCGTTCGTATTTTTGCTGCACTTCAAAAAGCTGCCGGTGGGATGCTATAAGCACAGCGGCGTCGCCGCGGCAGAATATATCAAGCCCGTCCTGCCATTTGCCTTGTATGCAAAGAGCCGCGTCGGGAGGATCGGGTTCGCCGAAGGTGGATATATTAGGCCGCTCGGCTGGGGGATATGCGTGCACCGCAAGCGCAGGCAGCGATGAGTAACCGTCTTCCGCATCAAAGCACACTCCGAACTGCGCCGCTTCAAGCAAAAATTCCGGTCTTATGCCCCAGCCCTCATAAACATCAACGCCGTTTTCAGAGAGCATATCGGTATTGACAAGTATGCAGTATCCGCCGCAAAGATAAGGATACGCCGTCTGCGGCAATAATGGCATGCATGTTTTAGCAGGCGGAAGCTGCGCAAGGGGCAGCTTAACATCAAAACCGTAAGGGTAAGACATTATATCGGGTTTTAATCCGTCCGACAACGCGGCTGCGGCTTCTTCTTTAGAAAGACAGACCAGCTCAATAAAAACATGCGGATTTAACGCCTCGTACTTGGATACGCACTTTTCCAAAAAAGCCGCAGAGGACGAGCCTCCCGTACGCCAGCCTGATATGTGCCAAAGCGTCAGTATTCCGCAGAACTGCTCAGGTTCCGGAAGCTTTTCATAGAAAGAAAGAATAAGAAACGGTGAGACGGCAATCAGCACCAGCGCCAGGGCGCATAAAAAATAAGCAAAAGGTTTCAAGCATAATCCCCCTTGCTTATTTATACTGGCTTTAAATAGGAATGATGAATAGTTCTTACGGATGATTTAAAGCAAGCATAGCTGCGCCTATTATTCCGGCGTCGTTTCCGCTGACGGCAAGCTTTATATCGGCGTATTTTTTGCCGGCAAACACGCCTTTGCCCCGGCTGGCACTTATTATCTTATCAAGCAGAAAATCTCCCGCAGCCGCAACACCGCCTCCTATGGCAATGACATCGGGGTCCAGCATATTTTGTATAGTGCCTATTCCCATAGTCAGGTATTTGACGTATTCATCAACCAAAATGCAGGATATAAAGTCGCCTTGTTTTGCGCAGTCCAAAACAAGTTTTGCCGTCACGTTGTTAAAGTCGCCGTTTGTCATATGAAACAGCATGCTTTCAGGGCGCTCAACAACAGACATCCGGGCACGGCGTATAAGCGCGGAAGCGGAAGAGTACGATTCAAGGCATCCGCGGTTTCCGCAGACGCAGGGTATGCCGTCCGGCACAATTTCCATATGCCCGATCTCGCTGCCCATTCCGTGAGCACCGCTGAAAGGTTTGCCGTCAATAACAATACCGCCGCCGACACCAGTGCCGAGCGTCAGCAAAACGCCAACGCGGCTGCCTTTTAGGGCCCCGAGATGGTATTCGTATACTGCTGCAACCGTAGCATCGTTGTCGGCGTATACCGGTACGTCAATTTGCGATTTAAACTGCTCATAAAGCGGCACATCATGCCAATTAAGGTTTATGGCAGTGGCAAGGCCGCGGTACACAAAGCCGGGTATGCCGATACCAATTCCTGCTATCTGATTCTGAGCAATCCCGTTATCCTTCGCAAGCATCAACACAGAGCCGGCCATATCCGAAATTACACTTGAGAATCCGCGCTGCGGATTGGTAGGAAGGCTTGTCTTACAGCAAAGCGTTAAGCTTTCATCTATTATTCCCGACTTTATACCCGTGCCTCCAAGGTCTATTCCTGCAAAATACATATCAATCTCCAATCGTGCTTCCAGGCGAAATAATACCGAGTAACCTATTGTCAAGCTGCTCGGCCGTTATATGCCCCATACTTTTTAAGCGGAAGTTCATAGCTGCAACTTCTATAATAATGGCAAGGTTTCTGCCCGGGCGAACGGGAATGGTAATGATTGGTACCTTCACTCCCAGAAGCGTTATAAATTCCTGGTTAAGACCAAGCCTGTCAATGCTGCCCGGGTCGCCAAGCTCCAGATTGACCGCCAGCTCGATAGACTTTTCCACAAGCACCGCGCCTATGCCGTAAAGCGTGCGCACGTCTATTATACCAAGGCCGCGTATTTCCATCATGTGACGGATAACTTCGGGGGACTGGCCTATAAGCTGGTTATCCGAAAGCTTTATGATTTCCACCACGTCATCCGCAACAAGACGGTGGCCGCGTTTGACAAGTTCCAGAGCCGTCTCGCTTTTGCCGACACCGGAATCTCCCATAAGCATTATGCCAACGCCGTATACGTCCATCAATCCGGCGTGGCGCGAAATACTGGGAGCCAGTACGCGGTCTAAGTATACCGTGGTGCGGTGGCTAAGCTTGGTCGTGGTTAATCCGGACATAAGCACGGGTGTATTGTATTCTTTAGCGGCCTCCACCATTTCGTGCGGCGGCGTAAGGTTTCGGCCTATCAGCACACAGGGCACTTTGCTGGAAAAAAACTTATAAAGCCTCTCCTTGCGCAGTACAGGGTCAAGATTCTGAAGATAGTTCATTTCCACCATACCGAAAAGCTGTATACGGTTTACAGCGAAATACTCAAAAGAACCCGCCATCTGAAGCCCCGGCCTGTTTAAATCCGAAGTGTCAATATAAATTATATCGACGTCACCCTTGTATACGACGCTTAAATTTAAGTCCCGTATAAGGTCATCGATTTTAAGCTTGTACTTCATTAAAATCCTCCAGTATGTATTTTTCGATAACATCAGCCGCTCCGCAATCTGTGTTGGACGCGCATATATAATCCGCAGCTTTTTTAGTATCGGGGGTGGCATTCGCAACCGCAACGCCAAAACCCGCATATTTAATCATCGGAATATCCAGCTGTGAGTCGCCGATAGCCATCGTATCTTCCCGTTTAACGCCGTAATATGAAGCGATAAATTCAAGCGCGCTGCCCTTATTTACTTCCGGCGATACAAATTCCAGATATTCGCGCTTTGAGCGCGCTATTGTCAGTTCCGGAAATAGTTTTTTAGTTTCCTGCTGTATTTTTTCTATGCTGTCCTCTCCCGTAATAAAGAGCACTTTGGGTGTGATAATAGTTTCTATCTGCATAATATCAGGCACTTCAATACCGGGAAATCCGTAACGATACTCGTATTTTTTGGCATGCTCATTTTTCTCCCGGTAAACCAGTTCGCCGTCAATATAAACCTGCGCGTGAATGCTGTTTCCGTACGCGAATTCCAGCAGTTTTTTCACAAGAGCAGGGTCAACTGTTTTCGAATATAGCAGCGCACCCGAGGCATTAAACACTTGTGCTCCGCCGTACACTGCAATCAGCGTATCAAGCCCAAGCTCCTCGTAAAAACGATAAGCGCCTTTTCTATTTCTGCCCGTGCAGACCACAACATATACGCCCTGGTTTGCAGCTTTTGATACTGCTGCTTTAACGCGGGGCGGTATGTTTTGTCCGTCGTCAAGTATAGTGTCATCAAGATCCAGTGCTAATAATTTATAATGCATTTCCCCTCCGCGTTTTAACCGGTTTAAGATTGTATATTATGTACAGTCTATTATACAGTTAAAATGCTTTTTTGAAAACACACAATGCTTGCACGCTTCGTCAAACTGCAGCATTTTGCCAATAATAATCGCTATATGTCGGCAAAAAAAGAATAAAGATATTGTGAAACTATGTACAAGATGTTAAAAAACTGTTATACTGATTTTTAGAATTTTATACAACTTGGTTTTTTCAGGGTGGTTGGGATGAGTAATCATATAAAGAGAATTTTTTCGGTAATGCTGCTGATAGTCACGGCTTTTTTATTGTTTGCGCAAACAGTATTTGCAGCGCCGACTTACGAAGAAGACGTTAAACCTCATGCCGTGGTATTAATAGATGCAAAATCAGGAGCGGTGTTGTATTCCAAAAACGCGGACGAATCTATTGTACCGGCAAGCACAACCAAAATAATGACGTGTATATTAGGTCTTGAATACGGAGACCTTTCCTCAAAGGCTGTAGTTTCAAGGGCAGCATCGCGGGTCAGCGGCTCAACGTTTAATCTTTCTGAAGGTGAAGAAATAGTATTATCCGATTTGCTTATAGGGCTTATGCTGTGCTCGGGAAACGATGCGGCGGCGGCGGTAGCGGAGCACATAGGGGGCTCAACTGAAGTATTTGTTGAAATGATGAACGCCAAAGCAAAGGAATTGGGGATGACTCACACGCATTTTATCAACCCCCACGGGCTGCCGGTTAAAAACGATGGTGAAGAATTTAATAACGAGACGACTGCTTTCGATATGGCCAAGCTCGCGCTTTATGCCATGAAAAACCCGACGTTTATGGAGATAGTTGGTTATCCCAGATTCGAGATATCAAAAACCAACAAAAAGAAAGCCAGAACCATAAAAAGCACAAACCGTCTTATCAAAGACGATTTTAAAGAATATTATCAATATGCTACAGGCATGAAAACCGGCTTTACGGATGAGGCGGGCAACTGCCTTGTCGCAACGGCACAAAAGGACGGCATGGAGCTTGCCTGTCTTGTATACAAAGATGATTCCAAGGACGGGCTTGCCAGATGGCCGCTTGCCAAAAAGATGTTCGAGTTTGGGTTTGATAATTTTGTGACCGTGGAACTAGGGCCGCTGCTTGAAGAAGTTGAACCTGTAACAGCGGTTATTGAGAATCATGCGGCCAACGATATGGGCGGAGGAGTGCTGGAGTTTAAAAAGCCTGACTCACAATACGTAACGTTGTCAAAAACAGTATATAACGGTTTAAAAAACAAAACGGACAGCATAACCGCCGAGTATGAATATTTAGTCGAAGAACCGATACAGGCTCCGATTAAAATGGATGACCCTCTTGGTACAATAAAATATGTAAGCGATGATACAGGCGAAATAATATACGAAGGGAACCTTATTGCGGCTCGGGATGTGCACGAGGCGGGCTCGGAACAGGACACCGGGGAAACGGCCGTAGTTACAATGACGCCGAGGCCTCCCGAAGTAATAGTACCTCCCAGGGAAAGCGGTCTGGTATGGATGTGGCTGCTTATACCCGGAGGGCTGGTAATATTTGTTGTGGTAAGGCTGCTGACATTGAAAAAAAGCAGCAGGCGCCGTTTGACAAAACGCAAAAAACCTAAGTACAGCTACAGAATAAGGCGTTAAATTTGCGGTTAGAATCTTATATAAGAGAAAAACGCCCTGAGCAGGGCGTTTTTCTTAATACGCTCAAATGTTATGCTAGCAGCGAACGCACCGCGGATACAACGGTATCGCCCATCACCGCAAGCACTGCGCTGCTGCCTTTTGAGTTTCTATCACCGCGTTTTAGCTGCTCTGACGATAAAGAGAACGTTTGACCGGACTTTAACGTAACGAGTATGCCGCATGGCTCTGAAACACAAAGCGCCGATGCAACACCAGTGCCGGTAGTGCCGTTTTTCAAAAGCGTAATGGCTTTAACGCCTTTACCGCCGCGTTTCTGCGGATCAAAGCAGGAAGCCTTTGTAAGTTTAGCGTAGCCAAGATCGGTAAATAAAGCTATATCATCCTGCTCACCTATGGGAGAAGCCATAACAACGCCGTCTTCTTTACTGATATTCATAACCTTTACTCCCTTTGCGGCGCGCCCCATCGCAGAAACTTCTGCGGATGAGAAACGTATAGCCATACCGGTGCGGCTTATTGCAAGCCAGTCGCTCTCTTTTTCCTGAAGAGTAACGGAAATTATAGTATCATTTTCGCCAAGGCCGCAAGCGATTGTCTTTTTGTTGCGCACATCGTATTCTTCGAGTTTTGTGCGCTTAATAAGCCCGCCCTGCGTTGCGAAAAACACATGTGCGCCTTTGTACTCGGATATAGAGAACATTCCTACGATCTGTTCTTCAGCACCGACACCCGCAAGTATCGCGGAGAGCGGCCTGCCTTTATCGCGCAGTTTGCAGTCGGGTATATCAACCGCCGGCAAAGTATATAGGCTGCCGCGGCTCGTAAATAACTGCAGACGCCTGTCTGTGGCCGACTGTATGATGCACTTTACGCTTTCGCTTTCGCCGGGAGCCGATTTCTGAAACGATTTTTGTGCAACTCGCTTTAAAAATCCGTTGGAAGTCAATATAATAACGCATTCTTCCACAGACTTGTACTCGTCTTCATTTATCTCAATATCATAGCTTGTCTCCAGTATTTTTGTTCGCCGCTCATCACCGTATTTTTGTTTTAGCGATTCCAGCTCGTGAATGATAACGCCTGTAAGCTTGCCCGGCGAGGCAAGTATCTCTTCAAGCCGTTCTATGGTTTCGCAAAGAAAAGCGTATTCCTTTTGAAGCGCCTCAATCTCAAGGGCTGTCAGCCTTGCAAGACGCATATCCAGTATTGCCTGAGCCTGCACCTGCGTTAATTCAAAACGCTCCATAAGCTTATCCTTTGCCTGCCTGGGAGAGGATGAGCCTCGGATTATCCTTATGACCTCATCTATGTTTTGTACGGCAATAATCAAGCCTTCGAGTATGTGCGCGCGCTGCCGCGCCTTTTCAAGGTCGTATTCGGTACGCCTTGTAACTATATCTTTCTGAAAACGTATATAGTAATCTATTATGTCCAAAAGCGGAAGCTGTTTAGGCTGGCCGTCTGCTATGCATACCATATTAATCCCGAAAGTGGTCTGCAAATCAGAATACTTATAGAGGCAGTTTAATATCTTTTTGGGGTCGTAATCCTTGCGCACCTCTATTACTGCGCGTATGCCGCTGCGGTCTGATTCGTCGCGTATATCCGCGATTCCGGCAAACATATCTTTTTTCTGCTCGGTAACAGCCAGTATTTTTTCAAGCATCGCCGATTTATTTACCTGATACGGTATCTGCGTGATAACAATAAGAGTTTTGCCTGCCGTGCCCTTTTCGATGCTTGCTTTTGCGCGCATCACAACTTTGCCGCGCCCGGTTTCATATGCTTTGCGCAGTCCGTCAAGCCCAAGCAGATATCCGCCCGTTGGAAAGTCCGGTCCGGGTATTATTGACATAATCCCGTCAAGCCCAAGTTTGGGGTTTTTTATGCGGGCAATAACGCCGTCTATCACTTCACAAAGATTGTGAGGCGGTATATTTGTCGCCAGCCCAACCGCTATGCCGGCCGCTCCGTTTACCAGGAGGTTCGGGAAACGTGCCGGTAGCATCTCGGGTTCTTTCATAGTGTCGTCAAAGTTAAACCCGAAGCGCACGGTATCTTTCTCAATATGCGCAAGCATTTCCATAGCAATGGGGGAGAGCCGCGCCTCTGTGTATCTCATGGCGGCGGCGCTGTCGCCATCCATGCTGCCGAAATTTCCGTGGCCGGATACAAGCGGCGCGCGCATAACAAAATCCTGCGCCATGCGCACCATTGCATCGTACACAGCTTTATCGCCGTGCGGGTGATATTTTCCGAGCGTATCGCCGACTATCCTTGCCGATTTTCTGTGCGGCTTGTCGGGCGTTAAGCCAAGCTCCATCATCGTGTAGAGTATACGCCTCTGCACGGGCTTTAAGCCGTCCTCAACCCTCGGCAGCGCCCTGTCCATAATAACGTATTCGGCAAACGGTATCATAGAATCGTGCATCATGCCGCTCATTGATACCGGCGTGATTTCACTTACCTTAAGTTTCTCAGCCATGTAATTCTACCTTCT
Organism: uncultured Christensenellaceae bacterium; assembly: GCA_964607965.1. GTDB lineage: Bacteria > Bacillota > Clostridia > Christensenellales > SZUA-584 > SZUA-584. The sequence continues at coordinate 14,257 of CAZSMH010000006.1, read as the reverse complement.
CCCTGTAAAAACTGTCTTCCCGGTTGAAATTAGCGTGCTCGGAAATATAAAGCTTGCGCGGCTCTGCCTTATCGCCCATAAGCAGAGTAACAAGCCGCTCGGCTTCCGCTGCGTCGTCAAGCTCCACCCTAAAAAGCTTTCTTCGGGACGGGTCCATTGTTGTTTCCCAAAGCTGCTCCGGGTTCATTTCCCCAAGCCCCTTGTAGCGCTGAACATTGGCATCACGTCCAAATTCCTGCTGTGCGGCTTTAAGTTCTGTCTCGGTATATGCGTACACCGATTTTGCGCCCTTATAAACACGGTACAGAGGAGGCCGCCCTATGTATATATGTCCGGCAGTCAAAAGGTCTCTGAAATATCGGTAGAAGAAAGTAAGAAGAATTGCGCGTATGTGGGCACCGTCCTGGTCGGCATCTGCCAGTATAATAACCTTATGATATTTTAAATCGTTCTCTTCAAAAACGCCGTCAAAGCCTGTCCCGAGAGCCGTTATTATAGAGCGAAACTCGTCATTTTCAATAACCTGATCTAGCCGTTTCTTCTCAACGTTAAGCGGCTTCCCGCGCAGAGGAAGTATAGCTTGAAAACGGCGGTCGCGCCCCTGCTTGGCACTGCCGCCAGCGCTGTCGCCCTCGACTATGAAAAGCTCATTCTTTGAGGCGTCGCGGCCGGAGCAGCTTGACAGCTTTCCTACAAGAGGAGCCCCTTCCAGCTTGCTGCGCTGCCGCTCCAGCTTTTTTGCTTTGGTTGCCGCTTGTCTGGCTTTGGCGGCTTTTACAGCCTTGCCTACAAGCTCGGTGGCAATTGCGGTGTTGTTAAGGTCGGCAAGAAAGAGCGAGAGCTTGTCCTGCACTATGCTTTCCACAACGGTTTTAACGTCTGTATTGCCAAGCTTGGCTTTAGTCTGGCCTTCAAACTGCGCATCCTTCATCCGTATGCTGATGACAGCGCATAAACCTTCGCGGTAATCATCGCCCGAGAGATTGTTATCGTTTTCTTTAAGCAGTCCGGCTGTGCGCGCGTATTCGTTCATCACTTTTGTGTGCGCTGTCTTGAAACCCGAGACATGCGTACCGCCATCGGCAGTCAATATGTTATTCACGAAAGATACTATGTTTTCGTTATAGGTGTCGTTATACTGAATCGCAATCTCAACGTGTATGTCTCCGCGCTCGCCGTCGAAGAATATCGGCGTTTTATGAAGCACTGTTTTTTCAGCATTAAGATACTGTACAAAATCCACGATGCCGCCCTTAGAATCGAACACTTCTTTCTTTGGCCGTCCGTCTTTTTTTACCCGTTCGTCCGTAAGAGTTATCTTCAAACCTTTGCCAAGGAAGGATAGTACGCGCAGATGAGAAGCCACTGTATCGTAGTTCATGGATATGGTTTCAAACACGCGGTCGTCCGGCAAAAAGATGATTTTGCTGCCGCGGTTTTTTGCAGGGCCTAAGGATTCAAGAGACGTTGCAGGGCGTCCGCTTTCTATTTTGCCTTTCCTCATGCGGCTTTCAAAACGCTGGCAATACTTTTTGCCGTCAACGTATATTGTAGCGGTCAGCCATCTTGAAAGAGCGTTGACGACCGATGCGCCTACACCGTGCAGCCCTCCCGCATATGCATAAGAACCGTTGCCGAACTTGCCCCCTGCGTGAAGCTGGGTAAACACCACTTCAACGCCGGATACTTTAAGATCAGGATGAAGGCCGACAGGTATGCCGCGCCCGTTGTCCTCAACCGTTACCGAACAATCCTCGTGCAGAGTAACGCTTATATTGTCGGCATAACCGTTGGCTGCTTCGTCAACCGAGTTGTCTACTATTTCCCAAAGCAGATGATGAAGCCCCTTTTGTCCTGTAGAGCCGACATACATGCCGGGGCGTTTGCGCACCGCATCGAGGCCTTCAAGCACTTGTATATCGCTGGCGCTGTAATTGCTGGCCATAAGCTATCCCCTTTTTCTATCACAAAATGTGGTATACAAACATACGTACACCACATTATATTACTCCAAAAGGGCTGTTTTATCAATAGATATTGCCTTTAAGTGCGAAAGAAACTGATTTTAGTCTTTATAGCGTATCAGCTTTATACCCGCTTCTTTTAATATATCCTGAGCAAAAGTATCAGGATACGGGTGTTTATATACTATGCGTGAGATACCGGCATTTACTATCATTTTCGAGCAGATGGCGCAGGGCTGGTGAGTGCAGTAAAGCGTTGCTCCTTCTATACAAACGCCTATTCTGGCGGCCTGTATAATGGCGTTTTGCTCCGCGTGTATAGCGTAGCAAAGCTCGTGCTGCTTGCCGGATTCTATACCGAGATTTATGCGCATGCACTCGCCTTTTTCCTTACAGCTTTTAATGCCCGAAGGCGCTCCGTTATATCCGGTTGTCAGTATTCTCTTGTTTCTGACAATAACAGCGCCAACGCTGCGGTTTTCTTTAAAACAACTCGACCACCGTGCGATAGTCTCCGTTAAGTCCATAAACCGCTTGTCCCACTTATCCATGCCCTTTGCTCCTAAACCGCGCAAAATGCGCTATGAAAATAAATTATTCCGGCAGATATAAAAACTGCCGGTGGCTAATATTTAATAAACCAATACTAAAATATAAAACACTAAAAATATTTTATTCCCATCCAAGATATTACTAAAAAGCTGTCTGTGAAGTCTATAATTATTTCAACGGCAGCATAAAAAAATCCTGCCGTTAATTCAGATAAATTTAATTAAATGAAATAAAAAGAATTTAGCCGATTCTTCCATATAAATAAAGATATATTAATATAAACGGCAAATTCAGCGAATTTTAAGCCATGTTAATCAAATTTAAGATTTGCCATCATTTATCTTATATATTATGATAAACACTGTTAGCACTCAATAAAGATGAGTGCTAACAATAAACTCGTATTTATTAAACACAAATTAATGATAATCTTAAGGAGGTTTTTATTATGTCCATAAAACCATTGGGCGACAGAGTTGTGATCAAGAGCCTTGAGAGCGAAGAGACTACAAAGAGCGGCATCGTTCTGACGGGCAGCGCAAAGGAGAAACCGCAGACGGCAGAAGTTATTGCGGTCGGTCCCGGAGGCATTGTTGACGGCAAGGAAGTAACGATGACCGTAAAACCCGGCCAGAAGGTTTTGTATTCAAAGTATGCGGGTACGGAAGTAAAGGTTGACGGCGAGGAATTTATTATCGTGCGCCAGAGCGACCTGCTTGCTACACTGGAATAATCGACTATTAAGGAGGATATATCAATGGCTAAACAAATCAAATACGGTGAAGAGGCAAGAAGGCTGCTCGAAACAGGAGTCAACCAGCTTGCTGATACGGTAAAAGTTACACTCGGTCCCAAGGGCAGAAATGTAGTACTGGATAAAAAATTCGGTTCGCCGGTTATAACCAACGACGGCGTTACCATTGCTAAAGAGATAGAACTTGAAGACCCGTTTGAGAACATGGGCGCTCAGCTTGTTAAAGAAGTGGCAACAAAGACCAACGACGTAGCCGGTGACGGCACGACAACCGCTACGCTATTTGCGCAGGCGATAATCCGCGAAGGGCTGAAAAATGTGGCTGCGGGCGCAAATCCTATGGGAATCAAAAAGGGTATTTTAAAAGCAACGGATGCTGCGGTTAACAGCTTTAAAGAAATTTCCAAGCCTATTTCCGGAACCACTGCAATAGCGCAGGTGGCGGCAATTTCCGCTGACGATGAAGAGATTGGCAAACTTATAGCGGAAGCTATGGAAAAAGTGGGTAACGACGGCGTAATCACTGTTGAAGAGAGCAAGACAATGAAGACCGAACTGGCAGTAGTGGAAGGTATGCAGTTCGACCGCGGATATGCTTCGGCATATATGGTTACCGACCCTGACAAAATGGAAGCAGTGCTTGACGAACCGCTGATACTTATCACAGACAAGAAAATTTCCAACGTGCAGGAAATTCTGCCGATACTCGAGCAGGTTGTCCAGCAGGGCAAGAAAATGCTTATTATAGCCGAAGAGGTGGAAGGTGAGGCACTTGCTACGCTGGTTGTCAACAAACTCCGCGGCACATTTACCTGTGTGGCTGTAAAGGCTCCCGGATTCGGGGACAGGCGCAAGGCTATGCTTCAGGATATAGCTATACTTACCGGCGGACAGGTTATCTCAGAGGAAATAGGCATCGAGCTCAAAGAAGCCAAAATGGAGATGCTCGGCAAGGCTCGCCAGATTAAGGTGGATAAGGAAAACACCACAATTGTGGAAGGCGCAGGAGACCCGTCCGAGATAAAGGCGCGTATAAATTCCATCAAGTCTCAGATTGAAGAGACCACGTCCGATTACGACCGCGAGAAGCTGCAGGAACGTCTTGCCAAGCTGGCAGGCGGTGTAGCTGTTATACAGGTCGGCGCGGCTACCGAGACAGAGATGAAGGAAAGCAAGATGCGCATAGAGGACGCGCTTGCGGCAACTCGCGCAGCTGTTGAGGAAGGTATCGTTCCGGGCGGCGGAATTGCCCCGCTGTTTGCAGCAAAAGCCGTTGAGAAGGAAATCGCACAGTCTGAAGGAGATATCAAGACAGGTATGAAGATTGTACTGCGTGCTCTTGAGGAACCCGTCCGTCAGATTGCATCGAACGCCGGGCTTGAGGGAAGCGTTATAGTAGATAAAATCAAAAACGCTAACGAACAAAACTTTGGATACGATGCTGCGAAGAACGAGTACGGCGACCTTGTGGAAAAGGGCATTATAGACCCGACAAAGGTTACGCGCAGCGCGCTGCAGAATGCGGCGTCAATAGCTTCCATGCTGCTTACCACCGAGAGCATAGTAACGGATATACCCGAAGAGAAAGCTCCGCCTATGCCGGCCGGCGGCGGCGGAATGCCGGGAATGTATTAAACCAAAAAAGATACAACCCAAGGCGGGGGAGCAAAGCTTCTCCGCCTTTTATCATGCAAAAAAGCAATAATGCTTTATATAAAATCATAAGTGCGCCTCCTGCTTGTAATGAGGGCGGAAGAATGATAGAATAATCACAAGACATATTCTAGGACTCATACATATTTTTTATAGGAGGTTAACATGCGTGATTTTGTTATAGCTACGGATTCTGATACCGAGATACCGCTTAGCTTTGCCGACAAATACGACATGCCTGTTTTTCTTATGCCTTATACGGTAAACGGGCAGGAACGCCTTTTCGATTTGGGACGGGAAACTGATATAATCGGTTTCTATAAGGAACTTAGAACCGGCGCGGACGCTATTACGTCTACCCGTCCGCCGGCGGATATAGCCGCATTCTTTGAAGACATTATAAAGCAAGGCAAGGACATATTATACCTTTCGTTTTCTTCCGCCCTTTCAGGACATTATGAGCTTGTGCTTATGGCACGAAATGAAGTGCTGGAAAAATATCCGGATGTGCGCATAGAAGTTGTGGATACTTTAAGGATATCAATGGGAGCCGGCGTTATAGTTATGGGGGCACAGCAGCTTTACGACGAAGGCAAATCTATGGACGAGATAAAGACATGGGTAGAGGAAAACCGCCACCGTGCGCAAACATGGTTCTCAGTTGACGATCTAAATTATTTAAAGAAGGGCGGCAGGCTGTCGGGAGCTGCGGCCGCTATAGGCACAATACTGGGCGTAAAACCGATATTAAAAATAAACCATGAGGGGAAAATCGTTCCCGCCGACAAGGTAAAAGGAACAAAAATGGTGCTTAAGTTTTTCCTCAACACTATAATGGAAAATGTGCAGAACCCTGAAGAGCAAACGGCATATGTGCTTCATGCTGACAACATAGACACCGCAGAAAATATGAAAATACTGATTGAGCAAAATGTCGGGTTCAAGGAAATATGCATACAGGATATTGGACCGGTAATAGGATGCCATACGGGGCCCGGGGTGCTGGGAATAGTATTTATGGGCAAACCAATTACATCATAGAATATAACAAAGGCTGGAGAATCCGGCCTTTTATAGGGAAAAAAATGTTTGAGTTTAATTGACGCAATTTTTATAAAATGGTAAAATAGGTGTAATATTAAAATATATTCAGGAGGAATAGTATTATGAAATCATCCGGAAAGCCTTGGTTAATGACAGCAAGTGTTATTTATATTGTTATCGGTGCAATACTTATTATACTTAGTCTGCTGGCGCTGGTGCTCAGCGGTTTAATTTGGGACTTTGTTAATTCAATGGGAGTTGCACAGGCAATCGCTTTTATTCCTTTTGAAGTCTTAAGCGGAGTATTGTTTCTTGTGTTTCTTATCCCCGGTATTTTTGATTTGGTAATAGGCATTATAGGAGTCAAACAGAGCGGAGACTCTTCAAAGGCTATGTTCTTTATTGTTGTGGGCATTGTACTTGCTGCGCTTACATTGATAGGTTCTTTTTCGACTCTTGGTTTTGGCACTATTCTTTCGCTTATACTTCCTGCGCTGTTCATTATCGGCGGATTTATGAACAAAAAAGACGCAGGTTCTTCGGTTCAGGTATAGTTTATAGTTAAATAATGTATGTAAGGGCGGCAATAACCCGCTCTTATTTTTATGCTGTAAATTATTTTCCAGCTGCAGGGCACAATATAAGCAAGTTAATACAATGGAGGTGCTTTTTATGCATACAGGCAAAGCTTTGCTAAAAACAGCAAGCGTTTTAATGATAATATTCGGTTCGATAGCATTAGTTATATCTATTGTTGCGCTTGCGCAAAACGGGCGTCTTACAGGCGTGCAGGTCGGTTCATATTTAGGTTCGGTTGTAGTCGTTTTTATATTAAGCATGTTAGAGCTTGTGCTTGGCATAATAGGCTTAAAACGCAGCGGCGATGTGAAAAGCGCAAGCTTTTTTATTATTACCGGAGTGGTGCTGAGCGCTCTGGGACTTATAAGCCTTATATTAAGGGTTCAGATAGAAGGGCTTATTGGTTTTGCGCTGCCGATGCTTTACATAGCCGGGGGAGTTATAAACAGGCATTCAATAATGGCCGTGTAAAACAGTGCCGCCGGTTTTGTATTTGCTCACAGCTGTGATACAATGCAGTCATGAAAGATTATATAGACAGGCTGCAGCAGTTAATATCGCAAAGCAAAAGCATAGCCTTTTTCGGGGGAGCGGGCGTGTCTACAGAGAGCGGCATACCTGATTTTCGAAGCGCAGACGGGCTTTATAACAAAAACAGCCGGTATTCTCCCGAAACTATATTGTCGCACACTTTTTTTGCCGCACATAAGCAGGAGTTTTTCGATTTTTATAGAAACCACATGATTTTTCTTAATGCGCAGCCTAATAAAGCGCACATTAAACTGGCAGAGCTTGAAACCGCAGGAAAGCTTAAAGCGGTAATAACGCAGAATATAGACGGGCTGCATCAAAAGGCGGGAAGCAAAAATGTGCTTGAGCTTCATGGCTCGGTGCACCGTAATATTTGCCTCAAATGCGGCAGATGCTATGATGTATCGTTCATACTGCAAAGCGGCAAAGTTCCCCGGTGTTCCTGCGAAGGCATTGTCAAGCCGGACGTTGTTCTTTATGAGGAACCTTTGAACATGGCAGTATACGACGCGGCTGTACATTATGTTTCAACCGCAGACCTGCTGATAGTCGGCGGAACATCGCTTGCTGTTTATCCCGCTGCGGGCATAGTAAACCACTGCAAAGGCAGGCTGGTGCTTATTAACAAAGACAACACTCCATACGACTCAAAAGCCGATTTGATTATCAATAAAGGCATTGGCACGGTGCTGGGCGCGATATCCGTTTAAAGGGCTGTAAACCCGCACTTTTTTTTATTATTAAGCCGTGGTATAATCAGTGGCAGCAGACGCGCCATGGAGGTTTAGATGAAAAAAAGCATATTTTTTTTAATCATATTAGCTATACTTATGCTTTGCGCTTGCGCAAACGAAGCCGAAATTGGGCCCGAAATTGATGAAGGGGACGATGAAGTAATTGTTGATCCGCGGATTCAGATTGGCTTCAGCCTCGCGGGAGACGGCCCTTTTTATGAGCAGCTTAAAATTGACATAGAGCAAACATGCGAACGATTGAATTACAAGCCCAATATTTTAACGGCGGACAGCGCGGAACAGCAGCAGCAGGATATAATGTCTATGTTATCAGACGGGGTTAAGGTGATTGTTATTAATCCGGTAAACGGAGACAAGCTGGAAACAGTGCTGGCGGAGTGTGAGTCGGCGGAAGTGCCTGTCGTCAGCATACTTCGAGAGATAAACGGAATATACAGTTCGTTGATATCGGTTGAATATAAAGCAGTAGGAGAAGCGGCGGCACAGCGTGCAGCTGAGCTCTTGTCGCAGCAGGAAGAAGGCGGGCGCTGCCTTATACTAAGATCGGATTACGGCAGCTGCTCAGCGCAGCTTCTTTCAGACGGGTTTACCGACGTTGTCAGCGAAAACGATAAACTGACTCTTGTATCCGAAACGCTGGGCGGCAGCGACGAGGAAGAAGCTTATAAGCAAGCCAAAAGCAAAATCGCCGGCGAGGGTGTCAATTTTATTTTTGCGCAGAATGCCAGCCTTGCGAAAGGTGCAGTACGCGCCGTAAAGGAGAGCGGCAAGCAGGTTTATATCGCTGTGTTCGGCGGGGAAATGGATTTGATAAAATCCGTAGCGGCAAAAGAAATAGATATGGCAATGTTTTACGGTTCCAAAGAACTGGCGGAATATTCTATAGGCGTGGCTAACGAGTTTATAAACAGCGTAACTTACGAGCCTGCTCCCTATATTGGGCTTACAATAAACACTGCTACTGCCGATAACGCAGCAGGATTTATATCCGATAGTCTGCTCTCAGCGCAGACCAGTAAAGAAACTGATGATAATTAAAGCCGCATATAAGAAAACGGACCTGTCAGCAGGCCCGTTTTTTATTTTATTTATAAGTAATAAGTATATTATTATGCCGGTATATATGCTATTCCCACACACCCCGGGCCGGCGTGAGTGCCTATAACGCCGCCTATTTCGCAAATATGATTCGGCGTTAAATCAACATAGCCGCACAAATAATCAGTAAACTCTTTCATCATCTGCGGAGCATTGGAATGCCCGAAGCATATGGGATATTCCTTGCTTGGCGGGTCCTCTTGTATTTTATTGAGTATCCATGCAAAAGCTGCTTTTTGCCCTCTTTCTTTGCCTATGTTTTTGACTTCGCCGCCGGTAACGGATACTAAAGGTTTTATGCTGAGCACTTCCCCAATAATAGCTGCGGATGAAGACAGCCTTCCGCCCATCTTTAAGTATTTTAATGTATTGACAACGGCGTAGAACTTAATTTTATCCCTCAGCGACATAATGCGCGCGTAAATATCCTTAGCGCAAACGCCTTTGTTTCTCAATGCAATCGCTTCGTACACCAAAAGCGCAAGGCCGAAGGTAGTGGTTGTGGAATCCACAAGGTAGATATTATCGGCACCGACCATGTCTTTTGCTATAACGGCCGACTGGTATGTTCCGCTTAATTTGCTTGATATAACAATAAGCAGAACGTCGTCTTTGGCATCGGTATAATTCTTGAATAGATCAAAGAAACCGTCGGGATTAACCTGGGATGTTGAGGGGAGAACCGAGCTTTTGCTCAACATTTCGTAAAACTGCTCTTTTTTTAAGTCAACTCCGTCCGCGTATTTTTTGTCACCGAATATGACGCTTAAAGAGACGATGTCGATACCTAGAGCCTTCTGGTTTTCAAGCGGTATATCGCTTGTACTGTCAGTTATGATTCTTATTGCCAAGGGGCACCTCCAAATTATTTATTATTAACAAAAAATGACTCAAGGCTTTTTAGGCCTTTTATCAATATGTTCGCTTCATCGGCGGACAGAGCGGCTATAACATCGTCAACCATTTTTTTATGAAAGCTCTGATGTATCTCATTGGCACGCTTGCCCTTGTCGGTAAGAAACAGACGGATAATACGCTTGTCATGGGAGTCTGTTTGTCTTGTTATGCAGCCCTTTTTTTCGAGAAGCTTAACTGACGTTGTAAGCGTTCCCGCCGAAATGTTAAGCGAATGCGCAATATCGGACGAACGGTTGCCGCCGTTTTGGCCGGCGTTGGCTATCGCCTCTATAACGTGCATTTCGCGCACCGAAAGATTGCAAAACTCGCCTGTTCTAAGGCAGTCCTCCTCAATGCGCAGTATTTCGTTGAACACTTTTACAAGAAAATAATTAAGCTCTTTTTTATTACCGATGATTATCACCCCGCAGGATTAGTTTGATGTTCAAACTAATCCGATTATACATATTCCGACATGCCATGTCAATATCATTAGCACATCTAACATTTAAAAAATGTTTATGAGTATTATGCTCATTTTTCAATTGCCGCTCGTATATATAAAAGGGGCGGGGCATTAACAGCCGCTTATGTGAATAAACATATGTACGGGTGGTGATACAGTTGAAAAGCATAAGAACAGCGGTGCTGACGAACGGCTGCATATGCATAATAATTGCGTTTGTTTACTTCGCGTCATTCGGAAGGTTTGGGCAAATATCAGGCGCGCCGCTATTAAAAGGCTGCACAGGCGGCGATAATATCGCGCTGCAGATTATGGTGACAGACAGCAGCGATACAGACACGTATATGGATACGCTTGAGCGCGCAGGAGCAAAGGGCACGTTTTTCTTCTGCGAACAGTGCGGTGCGGATAGCAGGATTGCAGAGGATATTCTGCAAAGGGGACACGCGATAGGATATTATGTGTGCCAAAAGCATAAAGACCAAAACGCCGATATGTACATAGCGGGCGGATACAGCGTTCCCGTGATGCGCTATAATGACGGCGAAACGGTGCGCCATATAGCGCCTTCCATAGATCTGGAAAAGCTAAAACAGCATAAGGACTGGCCGAAGGTTCTTGACGAGAGCCTCTGCAAAGACATGTTTCTGCGCGTTGTGGCGGACAACTCAATATATGATTTTGAAAAAGTAGTACAAATTGTGAGCGATAAAGGTTATACTATCCTAAAGATAAACGAAATGCTTTAAAGGAGAAACCATGCTCACAACACTTGGAAACGGCGTTAGGGTTATCGCCGAACAGCTTGATAATTATAATTCGGTAGCGGCAGGCATATGGGTAAAAACAGGCTCTACCTGCGAGACGCCGGAGGAAAACGGGATTTCACATTTTATAGAACATATGATGTTCAAGGGCACCCAGAAACGCACTGCACTTGATATTGCGGTGGATATGGACAAAATAGGCGGACAGCTTAACGCTTTTACGGCAAAGGAATGCACGTGCTACCATGCCCGCGTTATACCGGACAAGCTGGAAGTTGCGATAGACGTTTTAAGCGATTTATTTATTAACCCGACGCTTGATTCGGCGGAGCTTGAGAAGGAAAAAGGCGTGGTGCTAGAAGAGATAGCGATGGTGGGAGACAACGTAGAGGAGCTTGCCCACGAGAAGATTTCAGAGCTGTTTTTTACCGGCAGCACATTATCTCAGCCTATACTCGGCAACGCGCGCAACATAGCAGCCTTTAAGCGGGATGATTTGGTGCGCTATCTTGACGGCCATTACTACCCGGCCAATACGGTTGTTGCCGTTGCCGGGCGCTTTGATAATGCGCAGCTTTTGGATATTCTTGAGCAAAAGCTTGGCTCATTTGCCCGAGGCAGCAAAAAAGAGGCCGCGGACTGCACTGAGCCTTTTGTGCCGCAGCCAAGGTCTTTATATATCGAAAAGGACGTGGAGCAGACACATGTTTGCTTATCCTTCCCGGGCTGCACGTTTGCCGATGACGAGCGGTTTGCGCTGGCCGTGCTCAACAACGTGCTGGGCGGTGGCATGAGCTCACGGCTGTTCCAGTCTATACGCGAGCAGAAAGGGCTTGCGTATTCTGTTTATTCTTACCCGTCCTCATACACGGATTCGGGAATGTTCTCTCTCTATGCGGGTACAACCGCCGCAAACGCGGATACAGTTCTTATGCTTATGGCGCAGGAGATAGATACCATAAAGAAAAACAAACTCAGCGATACGGATTTTACTCAGGGTAAAGACCAGCTTATGGGCAATTATCTGCTTTCCATGGAGAGCGTTAACGCTAAGATGAGTGCCATAGGAAAATCGCAGCTGCTGCTTGACAAAGTATACGATGAGAAGGAAACGCTGGAAAAGATAAACGCAGTAACGCCGCAGCGCGTGGCTGACGTAATAGACAAGATATTCGACTATCAGAAGATGTCCGCCGTATTTGCGGGCAAAATTGAAAAGCGCGATAAACTAGACGGGTTTTTGGAGGGTATTTATGGACAAGCTGGAAAGCATATTCGAGTATCAGAAGCGATTTGACACAGAGCTTGCGCAAACCCGCGGCTTAACCGATATCTCTATGGAGCAGTGGATACAAAAGGAGACGCTTGCTATGCTCTCCGAGCTTGCCGAGCTTATAGACGAGGTTAATTTCAAGTGGTGGAAAAACGCAAAACCGGTGGATACCGGCAAGGTTAAAGACGAGCTTGTGGATATACTGCATTTTTTCGTAAGCATGTGCTCAAAAACCGGCATGGACGCGGACGAGCTGTACCGCCGTTATCTTGACAAAAACAAGGAAAACTTTGCGCGCCAGCACGGCACTTCCGAAAGAAAGGGATATGAAGCGCTGTAAGCGCTTGGCGTTTGGCGGCAAACTAAAGGTTTTCCGCCAGTTTACGGTTTTGTTCGCTCCGCCTTGTTCATCGCTTCGCTTATAACTGCGCAAAACCGCAAGGTATGAGCTGCGCGGGCAAAGCTCGTCTTGCTCATGATTATTTTTTCTTATTTGACACTCTAACCCAGAGTTATATGAATAAATCAAACATTCCATTTTCAAGGGCGCATAGCGGCTAAAGAACCCTATATAATTATCTTGAAACAAAAGGCGGGGCATACGCTCCGCTTTTTTGCGCGTAAAAACCGGAAAGCAGCAACACTATAATAACTGACGAGCTTAGAGCATACAGAGGACTGAAAAGGTCAAAGTACATACATCTTAGGATTAATCATCAAGAATCGTATTCCAAAGGGGAAATACATACAAACTCGATAGAGAGTTTTTGGGCAATACTAAAACGTGGCGTATACGGAATATATCATCATGTTTCTGTCAAGCACATGCAAAACTATATTGACGAGTTTTGTTTTAGGTACAACAACAGAAAGCAAAACATGTTTGATATGGTTTTAGCTCAATCTATATTTTGAGCGATTGTGAGTTGTGCGCTATGTTTTAAATAAAAAAAAAGGACATACGAAAATGAACAAAGAACAAACCAAAAATGACCTATTAAAAGAGTTTTTTGATAGGTGTATCGACAAAGGCTTGCGTATTCATGAAATCCTAGAGTTTGGGCACAACTATTCCAATTATGTAATAGAGTATGCAGATTCAATACTAAAAAAGAGTGCCTAGCCGCTATTTTAACTTTTTCTTGATTTCTTCCAAAAGCTTCTCAAGTTTTATTATATCTTTACAAGTAGATTGTATAGCACAACCGCAATCAATGAAGTACCATGCGCAATCCTTTTTTATACATTTGCATTGTCTTTCATAAGTAGACATGGCGGGACAGATTTGCTGTGAAGAAAACATAAACAACACCCCTTATCTATATATTTGGAGTAATTATACCATGTAATGGCAAAAAAGTACGCAAAAAGCGAAAAAAGTTTCGCAATTATGTTGCAAAGTTGCGAGAATAGGGTATACTATAAATGTAAAGAAAAGGAGTCAGACTAAGCAGTCTGACCCCTAATCGGGTTTAACTGGAACGCTTGTTACTGCAAGCGTTCTTTGCTACAATGAGCAAAGAAATTACCAGTATCACAGTTTGTATGACATCACAGATGTCACTAAGCTCTAGTCGCATGCATGTTGGACCTCCTTGTTGCAGATTTGAGGCAAAGCCTCGTCCTCAAAAGGCTGCCCATCTCTACAACATAAAGGTAACAATCCCAGAAAAACCTATTTAATTATACACTAAAAGACAAAATGGTACAACCAAATATCATATATAAATGCCTTAAAAATACCATAAAAGGACGATAACAGAATAATCATGCCTAGTATGAGGGGATATATCCGTAGTTTTATATTTTCCCACTAATCCGTTAAGGTACAAACATATGATTATCCATATAACATAACTAAGCCATTATAGCAATAATGTGTTTTCGCCCCCGTTAGCAGGACTTTTCGCTCCGATGTATAAAT